>JAILEJ010000491.1 GCA_024688095.1 Butyrivibrio sp. | reverse complement strand
ATCTGCTTCCATAACTCCAATACGATATTCTGCTTTAAGCGCCTCAATAGTTCTCACCAGAGTTGTGGTCTTCCCTGCTCCCGGTGAAGCCATTAGATTAACCAGAAATATTTTTTTCTCTTCCAGTTCATTTCTAAAAAGCTCTGCCAGCTTATCATTATCTTCAATAACACGTTCTTTGACTTCTTTTATTGTAATATTTACCATATTTTATGCTCCTGTATGGTTAAATTATATCATGTTTTTACAAAAATAACACCAATTATTAAACTATGTTTTATTAGTTTTGCACAAAGCTTAGTTTTTAAATGCTATAAAAAATAGCAATTATTTTTAGTTTCCCAATCTTCTCTTTATATCAATGTAAAAAATAAAGAGGCTTCCGCTTTAGATAAAAATCACTGGCGGCAAGCCTCTTTCTAAATTTTTAAAATTATTATGATTATTCAAATCTACTATACATATAGTAAATATTCACGTTCTTCTTCACTTAATGTTATTGACAGAGCTTCGACATTTTCCTTAATTCTTTTTGGGGAAGACATAGTTGCAACAGCAAAGGTATTTTCAGGCTGCTGATAGAGCCAGGCCATGGCAATCTGGCTTACAGTGCATCCCTTTTTAAGAGCCAGTTCCTCACAACGTTTAAGTCTTGTATAATTATCTTCGCAGCCATATCCTTTAATAGCAAATTTATCAAGATATTTATTTGCCATAGCTGCATCCTCGCTTTTAAGCTTTCCTGTCAAAAGTCCTCTTCCAAGAGACGAATATGCAAATATAGGCATCTGATTTTCCTGATACCACAGACGTGCTTCTTTATTCTCATCGCCTGTTATTGAGACGCAGCCTCCACCCCAAGGGTCAGCCACCTGCCTTGCAAGACTGTAGTGAGGACTTGAAACTGTAAATGGAATAAGATTATGACTGTATGCATACTCGTTAGCCTCATCTATTCTCTCATGTGTCCAGTTTGAAGCTCCAAATGCTCCAATCTTTCCTTCCGCATGCATTGCATTAAATACTTCAACAGAAACCTCCACACCCACATCAGGATCATCTCTGTGAAGCAGATAAATATCTATATAATCTATTCCCAAATATTTAGATGATATAGAAAAATCTCTTCTAATAGCCTTTTCATTTACTCTTTTTTTGCCAATCACACTAGGATGAGCACATTTGGATAAAATCACAATCTTATCCCTAACATCCCTTTTTTCAAGCCAGATGCCGATAGATTTTTCGGCAAGGCCATATTTTCTTGCTGTATCAATAGTATTTATTCCTGCATCTAGTGCTGCATCAAGTAGTTCTGACTGGTCTTTTCCATCCATAAAGGCATCCGATGCTGTTCCAAAGACAATCCTGGATACAGGCTTTGCAACGCCTTCAACCTTTCTATATTCCATATACGGCCCCTTTTCATCCAATTCGTTCTACCATCGTATTTCTCTTACACATTATGATTTTAAATTATATATTGTTTATAACAATGTGACCTTATTTCGTCCCTCTTTCTTTGAGCAATACATTGCTTTATCCATACGCTCAAAAAAATCTTCAAATGAATCTTCGGTATTTAAATGACTTATTCCAACAGAACAGGTTATATTACCAGCTTTCCCGAAATCAGCTTCTGAAATAGTTTTTCTTAAACCTTCTGAAAAAGAAAAGGCTCTGTCATCTGATTCATTTTTTAAAACTATGACGAATTCTTCACCGCCCCAACGACCAACTACGGCATTTTCTTCTTTTGTGTATGCCTTTAATATATCAGCCAGAGTTTTCAGTGTGGCATCTCCTATGGCATGTCCATAAGAATCATTTATATTCTTAAAATTATCAATATCAATCATTATAAGATTTACTGATTCTCCACCCTTTTTATAGCTATCCATCGCATTTTCAATTTCAGTCTTTATTCCTCCATGATTGTACAGGCAGGTAAGCGGATCTATAAGAACAAGCTTTTCATATTTTTTTATAGTTTCCATACGTTCAAGTACATCATCATTAATATTCTGTACCATAAACACAAATCTGAAATCATCATTATTACTGGTTTGTGCCATGCTAAAAATCAGCTTAACCCAGATATAAACCCCTTCGAGATTTTTCATCAAACAATCAAACGAGGTTGCTTGTCCAGGATCAAGATTTACCTTTAAATATTCCGGGTCGGTAATCTTAAGAAAGTGATCCTGCTCTTCTGGCGTTATCATATTTACAGTCATAAGGCGCCATTCAGAATATTTAATACTTGCTTTTACAGTATCTTTAGATATCTCACTTACAGAAATACTGCTGGTCGTATCTCTTATAAGATCCACATACATAGAAAATAAATATGTATTCTGGATTGTATTTACCTTTCTGACAGTCATAAAATCTTCTACATATTCTTCGTCATCCAAAACATACAATACAAACACATACTTATCTGTACCAGTAACAGGATGAACATTCATCTGAACAATACTTGGTTTATCACTTCCCTCAAGAAAGATTTTTAATCTCCTACTGTATTTTCCTCTAAATTCTCCATAATAGTCTATAAAAGCCTTGTAATCATCTGTTATTTCTCCCTTGGAATCTTCAAGATGAAACCATAGCTTCTCAATAAGGCTTCTATACTCCCCTGTTCTTCCAAGAAATTTTTCAAAAACACTATT
>JAILEJ010000468.1 GCA_024688095.1 Butyrivibrio sp. | reverse complement strand
GTGCCGGTAAACCAATCGGCTTATTAAAGTACGCTTCATACCAGAGCGTATAAAAAGAGCACGCTAGAAAATTCCTAATTATGGGCATGAAAAAGGGGCTTCGCTCAGATGATTAATCATCTAAAGCGACAGCCCCTTTTTTGCAATAAAAAAACTAATTTTTCAACATATTGAATATTTTTTACAAAAAAATTAAATATTATCTGAATAATATGGTTAATGCGAGATTTTATTTTTTAGGGTATAATGTTTTATGTATGAGTGCTTTTATATAAGCATTTTCTACATTGACAGACTATGAGGGTGGTTTAATAATTTATGCCATAAAGTAATGTCAAACATAAAATTTTTAATTTATAGGAGGGTAAAACTCAATGAGTGAAGCACAGAATAGGTTAGAGTATTGGTTAAATGATGATTACTTTGATGATGCAACAAAGCAGGAACTTCTTGCTATCAGAAATGATGAAGCAGAAGTAGAAGACAGATTTTATAAGGACCTTGAGTTTGGTACAGGCGGACTTCGTGGTGTAATCGGAGCTGGTTCAAATCGTATGAACAAGTATGTTGTTCGTAAGGCATCTCAGGGACTTGCTAATTATATAAAGAAACATGGTGGAGCTGATGCAAATAGTCGTGGTGTAGCAATTTCTTTTGATTGCAGACGTTTTTCACCTGAATTTGCAGATGAAACTGCACTTTGTATGGCAGCAAATGGAATTAAGGCTTATGTTTTTGATGCACTTCGTCCAACACCCGAGCTTTCATTTGCTCTTAGAGAGCTTAACTGTATTGCAGGTGTAATGGTAACAGCCAGCCATAATCCACCAGAATATAACGGATATAAGGTTTATTGGGAAGATGGCGCACAGGTAACACCACCACACGATACTGGAATTATTTCAGAAGTAAATTCTATTACAGATTATTCAAAGGCTTTGACAATGGATAAAGATGAAGCTATAAAGGCTGGACTTTATAATGTTATTGGCAAGGAAATTGATGATAAGTTTATTGCTGAGCTTAAGAAACAGTCACTTCATCCAGAAGCAATCAAAGAGATGGCAGAGAATCTTACAATTGTTTATACTCCATTCCATGGTACAGGTCTTATGCCAGTAAAGAGAATTCTTGATGAGTTAGGATTTAAGAAGGTTTATGTAGTACCAGAGCAGGAGCTTCCTGATCCAGAATTTACAACACTTGATTATCCTAATCCAGAAGATCCAAAGGCATTCAAACTTGCTCTTGAGCTTGCTAAAGAAAAAAATGCAGATATTGTTCTTGCAACAGATCCTGATGCAGACAGACTTGGAATTTATGCACTTGATACCAAGAGTGGTGAGTATAAGCAGTTTACTGGAAATATGTCAGGTATGCTTATAGGTGAGTATATCCTTCGCGAGAGAAAGAAACTTGGACTTATGCCAGAAAATCCAGCATTTGTAACAACAATTGTTACAACAAATATGGCTAAGGTTATTGCTGAAGACTACGGCCTTCACTATATTGAAACACTTACAGGATTTAAGTATATTGGTGAGCAGATTAAACTCTTTGAGCAGAATGGAAATAATTATAACTATGTATTCGGTCTTGAAGAGAGTTATGGATGTCTTGCTGGTACACATGCAAGAGATAAGGATGCTATAGTAGCTGTTATGATGCTCTGTGAACTTGCTGCTTATTATAAGACACTTGGTAAGACAGCATGGGATGCTATGATTGATATTTATGAAAAGTATGGCTACTACAGAGAAGGTCAGTACTCAATTACCATGAAGGGTAAGGAAGGTGCTGCTGAGATTGCGGCTCTTATGGATAAGCTTAGAAAGAATCCTCCTAAAAAGCTTGGTGCTTGGACAGTTGAGGAGTTCAGAGATTACAAGATGGATAAGACTATCAATCTTGCGACAGGTGAAGAAGGAAAGACTGGTCTTCCAGAATCTAACGTTCTTTATTTTGCACTTGATAATGATTCATGGTGCTGCGCAAGACCTTCAGGAACAGAGCCTAAGATTAAATTCTATATGGGTGTAAAGGGTACAGGTCTTGAAGATGCACTTCAGAAAGAAGCTGAACTTACAGCAGCCGTAAAAGAACTCATCGAAAAATAACAAATCAATTCACAAAA
>JAILEJ010000455.1 GCA_024688095.1 Butyrivibrio sp. | reverse complement strand
ATAGACTTAGTAAGTAAAACTATTACTGAATTGGTAAATGTATAAAATCTCAAACCTGGATGACATATTTAGTTTGATTAAAATATTATATGTTTTACCATAATCTAAGCATCCTGCATGAATTAAAAAGGCACTATATTCTCTTTGAAATAGTGCCTTTTTGAATAGTTTGATTATAAAAACGCTACCTTATATAACTAAATACGGCTTGTGCTTTTTCTTATGTGCTTCCAAAAAAAGGGTTGGGAGAAAGCTATTTTATTCTAGGCTTCCGAAGCTGCATTCTCCGATAGAGTATGTTGTGCTTCCAGTCCAACCTGATACTACTTCATCGTGGGCAGGAATCACAGCGCTTCTGGAGCCTTCTTCACCAGAAAGTACTATTTCAAGTGGTTGACTACCATTAAGAGTAGCTGTAACCACATCATTTGTAGCATCTTCGATGGTGCCTGATATAGAAGCAGAACCATCTGCTGCTGAAATAGTAACTGTTTTGTGTGAATAATCTATAAGGAGGTTAGCATCCATTGCTACTGGAGTTTCTCCGGATACAAGTTCATATGTACCATCTATGCTCTCTGTAACAAGCTCCTCTACCTGAACTTCAAATGTTTGTGACTGACCAAGGAATGTTCCTGTAACAGTCTTGGTACCTATAGTCTCTGAATCAAATCCTTCATAGCTAAGACGACCATTCCAGATTGACTCTTCTGCGCCATTGGCACGAACAGCATTAACTACAAGATCACCTGCATCAAAAGCATCGCCTGTATAGAAAGTACGAAGGTTTGAAGTGTCTATTGAAACGCTCTGTGCAGCAGCATAAGGCATACCATAGATATTGATATTACGTGTAAACATACCACCGCTTACACCAAAACTTAAGCTTGCTTCATAAGTATAATCACCATGCTCTGTATCAAAAATAAATACGTCTGCATCTTCACCACCCTCGACGTTAACTGCACGAGTATTACCTGCAGTATCCTGAGTTCCGGTAATATGTACTACAAGATTTCTGTCACCATTTTCATCAAGGTTGTACCAGTATCCATATACATACAATACATTTCCGCCACCTACTGATGTAACAGGTCCTGAGAATGAACCATACATAGAACCATCAAGAGCACAGTACATATCAAGACAGGCAGGATCTACAATTGTACTGAATCCTTCAGTATACTGTCCTTCAAAAAAGTAAGCGATTTGTCCATCAGCTTCTTTTGCTTCCCAATCAGCACGGGGAATAGCTGCAAGATCTTCGATTGACATATTGGCAAATGTGTTATCAGTAATATTCATATCATATACATCATCGATGCTTGCTCCCTCAGATGAAGCCAGAACTTCACCTGACTGTGTTGATGTGCCTGTAACTGAAAGGCCTGTTACAGCTACAATTGCAACTACTGCAAATACTATACCTGTAACAAGGTCTTTCTTTGGTGAAACTTCTTCTGCATCTTTGGTCTGATCCATGAAGCAGGCAATTACACAAAGAAGAGCTGCTACAAACGTACCAACCATGTAAAATACGCAGAGTGTAGGATTACCACCTGCAAAGGTTACATGATTTATTACATCTGCAAATACAAAGTACAGCTGTACTACAACAAGATATAATGCAACGTTGTAAATTGCTGCCTGTATAAATGCACCAAAACGTACTGGTACAAAAAACATAACGATTGAAATAACGGCACCTACAAGAAGCACCAAACCAGGCATAGTGCCTGTATGACCAAGGGGAGCAGCGCTCTCCTGAGTCAATAAAAAGCAAATTCCGGTACCAAGCGCAACAAGCGCTGCAACAAGGCTTAGATAACTGCCAAGTGCTTTATTTTTTATGCGTTCCAGCATTGATTCCACCTCCATTAATTTCGTGCATTAGTGGCACTTACAGCTTTCTTTTGAAAAACATTTGTATATGTAGTCAGAACGTACATTACAACTGCACATGCCAATAATACAACTGCTACTACATCAACAACTCTTAAAAGAATCTGCCACCATGGAGCTGCATCAGAAACTTCAATCTCTGCTGCTTCAGCGCCGCCCATAGAAGACTTAAGCATGATGTAATACATATAACGGTTAGAATCCAATACTTTTTGAAGAAGATCACCATCATCAGTATCAATTATAAGGTTCTCAATTTCAGTAGGCCTTGCTGTATCAAGACAGAAAATATTGTTTCCTGCCATAAGCATTTCAGGAGCTGATGAATATGCAGAAGCTGTAAGAGCATCATCAATTATATATCCATCATACTTCCACTCATCACGTAAAATGTGCTGGATACCCTGGCTTGCAGCAGCATACATAACACCAATACGGTTATATGCAGTCATTACACCAAGAGAATCTCCCTCTGCAAGAGAACCTTCAAAAGCTTTCATATAAATCTCACGGATAGCCTGCTCGTTGGCATATGTTGAAATACCCTGACGGCCTGCTTCCTGTTCATTTAAGAAGAAGTGCTTAACTGTTCCGATAAGACCTTTTGTACGCATACCATGTGATACATTTTTTGATGCATAGTAACTAAGTACGCCATCTTCTGAGAAGTACTCTGAAGTACGACCTGAATATGGAGAACGAAGTGTATCAGCACCAGGAGCATAAGCGATTGGAATAGATGCATATAAAGCATCCTCTCCGTACATCTGTCCAAATCTTGTCTGAAGATCATGATCCCATGAAGCTCCTACGATTGGAAGAGTTGCCCAACCTGTGCAGTTGCGACGATCACCATATTTGAACTGACCATTCATACCTTCAGGTCCATCAACGATTGTACAACCAGGCTTATTAACTGCCTTTACAGCTTTAATACCCTTAGAGTCACCCATATTGATCAAAAGCTCTGAAAGAGTAAGCTGTGATAAGAATTCATCCCACTTAGGATCATTAAATTCAACGCCCTTCATATCGATGAAATCAATCTTTTCGTCAAGTTCTACTCCAAGCTGGAAATCTGAAACAGATTTTGCATCAGCTGCCTTAACATAAGTCTGCATGTTGAGGCCTTCATAGAGCTTATTATTTACTGTGATTGTGTCTAATGTTGTAGGATATGTACTTTCCCAATCTGAACGGGAAAGATAAGTAATCTTTTCATTATCATCAACCCAGTAATTTACATCTGCATCATCAAATGTATTTGTAACTTCAACTTCGCTGTTGTAACGAGACTTACGATACTTTGTTGTATCAACTTCTGTATTTGGTGCTGTCCATGAAGCTACTGCATTTACGTTTCCAGTAACAACATTTCCAGCTTCATCTGTAAGCTTACCTGCAACAGCATCTCCGCCCTTTACAGCAAGAACATTGTTAAGTGCGTCATGAGCACCATTTCCTACTGCAAAATAGTAATCACCTGCATCAAGAATATATCCCTTTGCACCAAGTCTGTCATAAGAAGCCAGAAAATATCCGGGAACATTAAGTTCTACTGTTTCTGATGTTCCAGCAGCTACATCAATCTTGTCATATCCAAGAAGCTGAATTGAAGATTTCTCAACTCCGTTTGCTGCATCATATTCTGTATATGGTGACTGTCCATAAAGCTGAACGCTTGCCTTACCATCCATGGCACCTGTGTTACTTACAGTTACAGTTGCTTTAAATGTATCTGATGCCTCATCATATTCAAGACTGTCCATATTATAATCATAAGTTGTATATGAAAGACCATATCCGAATGGGAAACATACTTCATCAGCGTAGTTCCAACCATTGTCTGAAACTTTTGCGCCTACAGCTGATTCAGCATTTCCCTGGCCGAGTACTGTATCTTCGTATCTGGTCTCATAATATCTGTAACCTACATAAATGCCTTCATTGTAACTAACAAAATTTTCACCTGCTTCACGAGGTGCTAAGGTACCATAGTCATACTTGTGAAGACCAAAATTTTCAGCAGATGGAGCTGAAAGTGAATTGGCAGCAAAAGTTGCTGTTGTATGACCAGATGGATTAGCTTCACCTGTAACAACTCTTATAGCACCTGGCATTCCATAGAATCCAGGATTTCCCACCCATAAAACCGCATCAACACCGTATTCTTCAAGCCAATCGAGCTCTAATGCAAAAACAGAGTTTAATAAAACAACTGTCTTTTTAAATTTGCCTGACTCTTTAATACTCTCGAAAATAGCTTTTTCATTATCATCAAGTTCAAGCATTCTCTTTCCCTTGTCATTAGTCATTGCAAGGTCATTTCCCTCTGTTGCAAAACGGGAAAGAGTTACAAAAGCAACGTCGCCATAAGAATCATAAGATTTTTCTACATCTTTAGTAAAAATTGAAGCATCATACTCACCAACGCTTGTAACGCTTCTTGCTTCAGTTGCAGGTGCTGCATTATATGCATCAAGTACTGTCTGATTAACGTTAAAACCTGCACCCTGTAATGCATCTACAGGTGTCTGCTGATATTCAAGATTGGTAGATGATCCGCCTGCTGTACTACGAAATACAGGATCAATACTGCCACGACCAAATGCTGTAACATTACGTTCAGAATCTGATAATGGAAGCGCATTATCTTTGTTGTATAGAAGAACACTTCCCTCTTCTTCTTCCTGTTCACAAAAATCATAAGCTGCTTCTATATACTTGGAATAACTGTTATCTGTAAGAACGCCATCCTCTGAGAATTCAGTTCCACCATATGTAGCTCCGCCACCTTCAATGCCAAGTGCATGGTTAATTTCACCCTCCTGCTGATAAGCAATGGCAGTTCCGGTGAAAACAAGGTTTGTTAAAAGAACTGCAGAACCTGCAAGTCCCAGCCAGAGCCTGGACTTATTAGTGGTTTGTTTTTTCATCTATAAAACCCCTACTTTCTTTGTAATAATTATAAAAGTACTTAAATACCTTCTCTCATATATGGTTGTGCACCACCAAAATGTGAGAATCTATTCAATAAATACATAGTAGGGGATAATTTTTTTGCATTCAACAAAGTGGCACAATTGTATAAATTTAGGTCACAATCTACACAAAAAATGAGCTGACTTAAAATTTTCATCTTAAAATCAGCTCATTTATTAAATATTATTCTTCACCTAATGTGATATTTTCACTAAAAGGAAGTGTGATAAGTAAATAGAATATTTCATTTTCTACAAAAGTATATGCTGTACCATCGTATAGCTCAGCAGTATTTTGGATACTTTTCACACCATATCCGTGTTCTTTATCATCTGACTTTGTGGTAACTATACTTCCGTCTTTATATTCTGGCTGGTTTGGGATATAGTTTTCAACTCTTATTACAGCCATGTTTTTTTCTTTATGTATATCTAAAGTGATGACTTTTTTCTCTGGATCAGATACCTTACAAAGGCATTCAATAGCATTATCAAGGGCGTTTCCAAGCATGGAATAAATATGATAATGTTTCATGCGATTAAGGCAGGAGCCATCTGCAGAGCAGACCATCTGTATACCAGATTTATTGCATAGGATAGCCTTTTGAGTAAGCGTAATATCAACAGCTTTATTGCCGGTAAAATACCTGAGATTCAGTTCATTCATCTCCTCTTCAAGCTTTTTGCGCTCTTCCTCTGTAGCTTTGGTGTACTGCTGCTTAAGGTCATGATAGCGGATATTTATCTTTTCCATATCCTTTTTTGCCTGTTCATACTGCTCTTTATCAGATTCAAGGAGACCTGCAAGTACCAGATTTTCTCTCTCCAGCTCTTTGGTATTAAAATTGGTAAACTCAAGGACCAGGATA
>JAILEJ010000428.1 GCA_024688095.1 Butyrivibrio sp. | reverse complement strand
ACAAAGCGGAAGCATTCCTATTATTGAACTTATCTTTTCATATTTCATCTTCTGGGTTATGACACTTGCCTGATATCCAGCCCATTTGCCAAAAAATCCATTTTCTGCACCACTTACCTTAATGGTCTCTATCATTTCAATTCCATTAATGGTCTGAGTTATAAGCTTACCCTCATCTCTCATCTGAACTCTTGTGATGTTTACTCTTTCACGCGAAATTATCTGCGATACTGTAATATTCAAAATAACAGAAATAAGGCCTACAATTGTAAGAATAACACTGTATCGCATCATTACAATAAAATAAAAGATCATCATAACAGTGTTTATAAAAAGAGGTCCAACGGTATCCACAAGTTCCTGTGCTACAGATTCATTTTCATTCTTTCGCATCTGTATATCACCAGTAGTTCTCTGGGCAAAAAATTCCATCGGAAGGCCAAGTACCTTCCACATATAACTTGTATTTCCCACAACTGCCAGTTTTCCATTGATCCTAAGACTGTATACTGCCATGATCCATGCTGTAATAACTTGAATTACACATAACAGCCCCAACAAAGCAAAAAAGGGCATTATATATTCGGTGGAATTCTCCATTAGAAGTTCATCCATAAAAAATCTGGTCATTGCTGGAGATATAAGCTCAAGCAGTTTTACAATAACCATAGTAAGTGCAACAAATGCAACTGCTGCGGATGCACCTTTTAAACGCTTTCCCGCAAATCCTATAACACTCTTTGGATTTCCATCTGCTACAAATTCACTTGTAGGACTAAATAAAAGAGCTATACCTGTAAACCCCTTATCAAATTCCTCCATGGTAATCGTAAGCATGCCTTTTGCAGGATCATTTATGAAAACCTTATCGCCTTTAAAACCATTACAAACAACAAAATGATTAAATTCCCAATGTACAATACATGGAAATGTCCCCTTTTCTTTTAATATCTCAGGTTCAAATTTATAACCCTTGGCATTAAGTCCATAATTTCTTGCAGCTTTTATAATATTTTTGGCATTTGAACCATCCCTGCTTACACCGCAATCGGTTCTTACCTTCTCCAAAGGTACCCATTTTCCAAAATATGCCAATATCATGGTAAGTGCTGCAGCTCCGCATTCAAGCGCTTCCATCTGCATTACTATCGGAACCTTTGCCACCCCTTTGGTAATCGGGTCTTTAATCTTTTTCATCTCACCCATCGCTTTTCTCCGGATTAATTTAATAGATAAGAAATTGCATGAATATCCCTTACTGCTCCATCAGCAGTCTTAACAGGAATAGTTCCAAAAACAGCCCATGCAAGTATAGCTATAAGAAGTAGCAATATAGCACAGATTACCATCCATATCCCTGGTGATATAACACGTATATAATCATCCAGCTGCTCAGGTGAAGATACTCTTTCAATACTCTTTTCCCTGAATATATTTTTATCTGGCATTTATCTTTTTTCCTCCAAAAACATAAACTTACTATTTTTAATTATACACTAAAAGAACGTCAAAAAATATTCGAAATAAACACATCATTAAATTTGAGAATCATTATCAAATTAGTTGACAAACATAACTACACTACTTATAATTGGAAACTGTTTGAAATAATAAACGAGGGGAAACAATGAATCAAAGGTCTAACTATAAAACAAAGCAACGGGATGTTCTTCTTAAATATCTTGAGACTGTACCAGGCATTCACATTACTGCCAATGATGTATATGAATACTTCAAAGCAAATGGAACACCAATTGGTCAGGCAACTATTTACAGACAGCTCGAAAAGCTTGTTGATGAAGGAATCATAAATAAATACATATTTGAAGCTGGCACTCCTGCCTGTTTTGAATACATCGGCACAGATGAGCATAATGAAAGTGAAATCTGCTTTCATTGTAAATGCGAACAATGTGGCAAACTGATACACCTTCACTGCGACGAGCTAAATGAAATATCTGCTCACTTATACAACGAACATCATTTTAAACTTAATCCTATGAGAACAGTTTTTTATGGATTATGTGAAGACTGCATAAATGAATGACTTTTT
>JAILEJ010000425.1 GCA_024688095.1 Butyrivibrio sp. | reverse complement strand
TGTGCATCGGCTGCAAGACCGGGAAACAGATTAACGATATTTTTTGAACCCAGACTCACATGCAATGTCATCTCACCGTTCTTAACGGTAAGTTCACCCTTTCCGTCCATTGCCTCGTTTACCTTAAACATTGAGCTGTCGGTTTTAAATTCAGCACTGTAAGTACCATCTGCCGGTATTGCGGCGTCAGTCTTTTTTGTTACGGTTCCGACATTTTTTACAGCCTCTGCTGTGTGTTCAACATAGAGCTTTTGAACTTCTTCTATCCTTCCGAGACCTGCTATCTGACATTCGATGCTCTCAAATGAACCGTCTGCAGTAAACATGCTCTTCCAGGAATCCTCATCATCACCTGCCATATCATTATTTGCATGATCACCTGCAACTACCATAAGAGGTCTAAGTACAACACTTGTATATCCTTTATCCTGAACAGCAGCTATAATGTTTTCACAGGAAGTCTCTTCAGGCTCACCTTCTACTGTTCCGATAAATACATTGTCATAACCAAGTTCATCCATCTGTGTTTGCATCTGACTATATGTAACCTTTGCGGTATGGCTTGTTCCATGGCCCATAAATACAAATGCAACTCCTTCACCTGCAGCAGCTTCAAGACTGTCGTATCCACCATCTGAGAGAGCCTCATTTACTACAGCTTTTGCAACAGCTTCTTTGTCCTCATTAATAGTTGTTGCATCATCACCTACTTCGCCAAGAAGTGGTTCTGCGATATTAACTGATTCAAATTTATCTTTATAGCTTTCAAGTGTTTCTACAAGTTCATCATATTCAGCACCATGCATAAGATGTGTTGGCTGAACTACAAGATTCTTAACACCATTATCTACAGCTCTTGTTAGAGCCTGCTCAACGTTGTCGATTTTTTCTTCATCTCTGGAAAGAATATGATTTATGATTATCTGTGAAGTGAAGGCTCTTCTTACAGACCAGTCTGGGTTAGCTTCTGCGATTGCATTTTCTATAGCACTGATATCTGCAACTCTGCTGTTATTAAAAGATGTACCAAAGCTTACTACCAGAATTTCATTATCACCAATATCATCACTGTTAAGTGGATCATCGGCTGAAGCATCACCCGTATCATTACCAAAGTAATCAGGATCAGCATATTCGCCTTCAACAAGGGCTTTCTGATCATCAGTAAGAGCATCCCAGGCTGCTTTTGCTTCAGCACAAAGAGATTCGGTTTCCTCTGTCCATTCCTGTACATATATTGAGTCAATAAGTGCAGCTACATTATCTGCTGCAGCCTGATCATCTACAACTTCTGAAGCAGACTCTGAAGCTGATTCGGTTGCATCACTTTCAGCTGAACTGGCTTCTGTTTCTACAGAGTCTGATTGTTCTGCTTCTGCACTTTCAGAAGCAGTTTCAGTATTTTCTGTTGTTTCTGAAGTAGAAGTTGTGGCTGTTGAACCTGAACATGCTGAAAGTGAAAATACAGTAGCAGTTGCAAGTGCAAGTAATTTGATAGTTTTGTTTTTCATAATAATCCTCCTGTTTGTCTATTCATAAGAAATTTGATGGAAACTCTAAATGATTTTGTCCACAATAGGAGGACAACAAAGAAAAGACTGCTACATGAGCAGTCTCTATAATTTCAAAAATATTATATTAGTAAAGAAAAACTAATATGTCATATTAATTGAGATTCGAGTTCCGCAAATCAAAATTATATAACTTAGGCAGGTCTCCTGACTTCGATCAGCATCTGTTCTCTCTTCCCAATTACTCAGTGATAATGAGACAGACTCCCTAACACAGTGACGGCTTCGCTCCGGATTCTCACCGGATTCCCTTTTCACCCGTTCATAAATAATTTATAACAGGCACCTAAGTCTTATGAATTGTATTATTCACAAAGTTAACATATAAGTAAAAAGGTGTCAACAACTCATATTTATTAGTTTACAAATATAATATGAGAAGTTAACACCTACATTATCAGGAACTAATTGGCAAGTTCAAAAGCAAGGTCTTCATATTGCCTGCTGTATAGTTCGTAATAATAACCTTTTTTGCGCATAAGTTCTGTGTGATTTCCCTGCTCTACTATTTTACCATCTTTTACTGCAAGTATTACATCAGCATCTATGACAGTAGAGAGTCTGTGAGCAATCATAAAAGAAGTTCTTCCCTTAATCACAGTACTTATGGCATCCTGAATGACTTTTTCCGTTACTGTATCTACAGAACTTGTAGCTTCATCAAGTACAAGTATTTTGGGATCAGCAAGTATTGCTCTTGCAAAAGATAAAAGCTGCCTTTCTCCAGTAGATAGCATACTTCCGCCTTCTCCAACATCACTATCGAGCCCTTTATCCATGCGATTTACAACGGATTCTGCAGAAACAAGCTTTAACGCATTCCATATTTCATTGTCACTTGCATCAGGATTACCATAACGCAAGTTATCTCTTACAGTCCCAGAAAACAAATGTGGAGTCTGAAGCACATATCCAATATTACTGTGAAGCCATAGCTGTGAACGTTCTCTGGCATCCTTTCCGTCTATAAGAACCTTACCTTTTGTAGGTTCAAAGAATCTGCATACAAGATTAACAAGGGTAGATTTACCGGCACCTGTCTCTCCTACTATGGCAACATTAGATCCTTTCGGAACCTTTAAATTAAAATGTTCAAGAACGTATTCATCTCCATCAGGATACATAAATGAAACATCTTCAAACTCTACATCGCCATATAATTCTTCCCAGTTTTCTCTTTTGGCATTAAAAGTATCGCCATATTTTTCAATAACGTCTTTACTGTCAGCAACGTCTGATTCTGTATTTAGAAGTCCAGTCAGCCTTTCTATATTAACCTGAATTGTTATAAGTGCAGAAAGAGTTGTTATAATGGACTGAATCGGTTCCATGATACCAAGCGCATAAGACATGAAAACTGATAAAGTACCAACCAGCATAAGGGTATCAAGTGTAAGCATTCCTCCTTGCCACAAAACAAGAGAAAGTGCAACAGATGATAAAAAGGTTATACTTGAAGAAAATAGTGCTGAATAGTGTCCGTTTTTCACGGAGGTTTTTTCCATATTTAAGGTTTCATCCTTAAAATCTTTCTCTAGCTTATCTTCTGCAACAAGTGTTTTTATGGAACGAACACCAGTTATTCCTTCGTTAAAATTTCCTGTAATTCTTGAATTTATCTCTCTGATATTTCTTCCAAGAGAAACAAGATGCTTCTGGAAATATGTAATTACAATTATTGCTACAGGTATAAGTAATAGAAGTATGAAGGCCAGCTTTACATTAGTGAAAAGCATTACTACAAATACGCTTATGATATAGGAACCATTCCATATTGTATCCATAAGTCTCCATGAAACAAGCTCACCAATTTTTCCTGCATCACTCATTACTCTGGCGTGTATATAACCGACATTATTTTGATTGAAATATGAAAAGGATAATGTCTGAAGATGCCCAAAGGCTTTATTTCTAATATCTCTGTCTACATGAAGCTCTGTTTTACTACACATATAGGTAGTATAGTAATTATTCCATACCTGAAATGCCAAAAGCGCTAAGAATAAAACAGCAAGTAATGGCATAGTTGAAGTATCTTTATTGGCAATTACCGTATTAATAATATATTTATTAAAAAGAGGATAAATAGCATCAATAAGGCTGCTTAATATACCAAGAAAGACCATAATTATAATTCTTTTTTTGTAAGGCTTTATAAAAGGCATGATTGCTGGAATTCCATACCAGGGAAGCCTTGTAATATTTTTATTATTTGAATCAGACATTTTTTACCTCGTTTTAATTTATGATATGACTTCATCTGGACTTTGTAATTTATAAATTTTTGCATACATTCCATTTTCAGAAAGGAGCTGTTCGTGAGTTCCCTCTTCTATAACTTTTCCCTTGTCCATAACTATGATTTTATCTGCATTCATAAGCGTTGTAATACGATGAGCGATAAGTATTACAGTTGAATCAGATGTTTTATCATTTAGTGCATGTCTTATTTTTGAATCTGTTTCAGCATCTACAGCTGAAAGTGAATCATCAAAAACCATTACCTTTGGTTTATTTATAAGCATTTGAGCAATAGCTGCACGTTGCTTTTGCCCACCTGAAAGAGTAACTCCTCTTTCTCCAACATATGTATCGTAGCCCTTTGAAAATTTGTTTATCGTTTCATCAAGCATAGCAATACGTGAGGCTTCTCTTATTTCATTTATATCTGTCTTATCTCTGGTAATCGCTATATTTTCTGCAAGAGATCTTGAAAATAAAAATGGCTCTTGCAATACCATACCAATGTTAGAACGAATGTAGGATATTGGCATATCAGCAATATCGACATTTCCGATTGTTATTCTTCCATTTTGAGGTGCAATATTATAAAGGCGATCTAATAAATACATTAAAGTTGATTTGCCTGAACCTGTTCCTCCAAGTATTCCAACAGTTGTTCCAGCTTTTATTTCAAAAGATACATTATCAAGTATTTCAGGACTGCCATCGCCATAAGAAAAAGATACATTTTCAAATTTTATATCACGGTCAATTGGTGGTGTAACAGTTGTTTCTTTATCAGCTTCAATTTCAGAATTTATAATATATCTGATACGGTCGATTGAGACACCTGACTTACTCATTTCAGATATTACCCTTCCGAGCATACGTACAGGCCAGGTAAGCATTGCATTGTAGGAAACAAAGGCGATGAAATCTCCTGTGGTCATCTTTCCGTTAACAGTAAATACAGCGCCAAATCCTACTACAAGCATGATTTGGAGATTGGAAATAAGGTCTCCACTTGCCCAGAACATGGAGAGAAGTTTCATTAGTCTGTCCCACATACCAATGTATTCTTCATTTGTGTTTTCAAAACGCTGCTTCTCATATTTTTCACGTCCAAAAGCTCTTACTACTCTTACACCGGTAAGGTTTTCCTGCGCAATTGCAGAGAGCTTTCCCTCCATGGAGTCTACCTGTTCAAAGGAGTCAGCAATTTTGTTATGAAAGAACATTGAATATAAAATAATAATTGGAAAAAATATTGCTGAAATAAATGTCAGTACAGGATTAATTCCAATCATAAAATACATTGAAAAAATAATTAAAATAATTACCCTGAACAGGTTTGTAAACTGTTCAGAGAGGAAATTTTTTATAACATCCACGTCTGAAGTACAGCGCTGAATGATATCACCTGTATGGTTCTGATTGTGCCATGAAAAAGGCAGGTGAATTATATGATCATACAGAATATCTCTCATACGTTGAACCAGTTTCTCGGCACCTATTGTATTAAAAAGTTTAAATAAATATCTGCAGGTGCCAGCTGCAATTGCAACTAAAATAACTGCAAGAGCAATCAGATAAAGGTGGGCACGCAAATATTCGACTCCTCCAAAAGAGTTTATGAGTGATTCTACAAATGGAGGAATATCTCTGTCTATATTTCCTATAATACTATCTACGGTAAATGATATAACTTTAGGGTTTACCATATCAAGAAGTGCCATAAGCCCGGCAAATAAAAAGCTAAGTAAATAGTACTTTTTGTTTCCTTTTAAGAAATATATTAAGAGGTCTGTTCGGCTCATTTTTTTGTTAGTCATAAATTGTCATCCTTATAAAAAATTAGTTGCCAATTGCATGAAAATAGTATATCATAATTACTATACTTTAACACTTTAAAGCGTCTAATCGCGAAAGAGGGAGAACAAATGAAACTGGTTATTTTAATTCTTTACTTCGCAATACTTATCGCAATCGGTTTGTATTGTAGAAAAAATGCAACAGATGTCAACGGATTTGTCCTTGGTGGGAGAAGCGTTGGTCCGTGGCTTACAGCTTTTGCTTATGGAACATCCTATTTCTCTGCAGTTGTTTTTGTAGGATATGCAGGTCAGTTTGGATGGAAATATGGTATTGCTGCAACATGGGCAGGTATTGGTAATGCAATAATAGGTTCTCTTCTTGCTTGGGTTATTCTTGGAAGAAGAACCAGAATTATGACACAGCATCTCAACTCTGCTACAATGCCACAGTTTTTTGGGGAAAGATTTGGAAGCAAATCTTTAAAGATTGGTGCTTCTGTGATCATTTTTATTTTCCTTATACCTTACACAGCATCATTATATAATGGGCTTTCACGTCTGTTTGGTATGGCATTTAGTATTGATTATAGTGTATGTATTATCATTATGGCTATACTTACAGCTATTTATGTTATTGCTGGTGGATATATGGCTACAGCTATAAACGATTTTATTCAGGGAATAATAATGCTTATAGGTATTGTAGCAGTTATTGCAGCAGTACTAAATAGTAAAGGCGGTTTTATTGCAGCGCTTAATGGACTTGCAAGTATATCAGATGAAACTGTATCAAGTACTCCGGGAGTATTTGCATCATTTTTCGGACCTGACCCGCTTAACCTTATGTTTGTGGTTATCCTTACATCTCTTGGTACATGGGGACTTCCTCAGATGGTTCAGAAATTTTATGCTATCAAGGATGAAGCTTCAATTTCCAAGGGAACAATAATATCTACTGTATTTGCACTTGTTGTTGCAGGTGGATGCTATTTCCTAGGTGGGTTTGGAAGACTTTTCTCAGATCAGATTGACATTGCAGCTAACGGATATGATTCAGTCGTACCTACAATGCTTTCAAATTTAAGCCCTGGAATGATAGCACTTGTTGTTATTCTTGTTTTATCAGCATCTATGTCAACACTTTCAAGCCTTGTTATTACATCAAGTTCAACTCTTACAATTGACTTTTTAAAGGATAACTTTATAAAGGACATGGAAGAAAAAAAGCAGGTTCTCTTTATAAGAGCATTTGTAGTTGTATTTATTGCTATTTCAGCAGTACTTGCACTTGTTCAGTATAAGGTAGGCGTAACCTTTATAGCTCAGATGATGGGTGTATCATGGGGAGCTCTTGCAGGTGCATTCCTTGCTCCATTTATGTATAGTCTTTACAGCAAAAAGGTTACAACAGCTTCCTGCTGGGTATGCTTCATTGGAAGTTCAGTTGTTATGATACTTAATATTGTTGCAAGAAGCAGTTTCCCTGCTATTATGCAGTCGCCAATAAATCTTGGAGCTATAACAATGATTGCTGGAATAATACTTGTTCCCGTTATATCAATATTTACTCCTAAGCCTGATAAAGAGCTCGTTGAGGATTCTTTTGCCTGCTACAATAAAAAGTCACTTGTTGCTCAGAAAACAGCTCTTAGTGACGAAGAAGAAGATATTGCTTGATTTTTATCTTTATCATTCATAATTTAAATCTTAAAAAGCTGCATTACAAAATGACTGTGATGCAGCTTTTTTACATAAAAGAATATTTCAACTATGGTTGATTTTATTTTTCCTTTATTCCAAAAAATACTTTTTCATGTCCGTATACATTTGCAAGGGATCCGGTTACCTTTAAAGTTAATGCATTATTACCCTCTTTTACAAATTTCTTTATATCAAAATAGTGGGGTGAATAGAAAGATACTCCGGCAAATTCTCCATTTATAAAGAGTTCAGCCATTTCATCAGCATCTATCTTTATTTGCAGATTATCGTTTTCAATATCATTTTTTCTGATATCTATAATGCATGAATAAGATATTGAATTGATTTGCCTTTCTCCATCCTGTACAAAATCTGTTTTAATAATATACGGCTCAGAATATTCGGAAAGAGAATCATATTGTTCTTTGGAACATTCATAAATCAGAACAGAATCTCTTCTTCGAAGGCTTAATTTATTATCAAAGCGATATTCCGTATTGTTCCATATATCATAAACAGCATAATATTTTTTTACAGCATCATTAGAATAACATTTATTTTGCCTGTGATTAATTAAATTTGTTTCAGGAACATCTGTAATCGGTGAAAGGTATGCATTACAGAAAATGTCCTTTTCACCTGCATTTACAATATACCAGCATAAGGTGTCATTTTTTATAAAATTAGTGCTTCTGATATCCTTAAACAATTCTTGACAATCTTCTGATATTGGTACTGATGCATCCTTATAATCAGATATATCGCTATTAGTAAGATGTATATTCTGCTTTTCCAGGTCACTTATCACATATAAATCATTTTCATTTTTTTTAAGTAATATATGCTTTATTTCAGGAAGAATGCTATCTTCAGCAACTACCCTGTCATATTTCATATTACCTATAGAAAAAAAGCTGTTTCCATTTTTATTTTTCTTTATAGTAATATCGTTTAAGAATGATTTTGGAATATAATGAAAACCAATTTGATTTTCTATAAGTGGTTTAACCATTTCAGTATATAGTTTTCTGTTTTCACATATTACGGCAACGCTATCAAGAGGAATTATGTCAGTCATTAGAGCTGATAATCTCTTCATATATAGTGAAAAGTGTTCATAATACTTCCACCAAATACTTCCGGGACCAACATCTGGTGGCCTTTCCCCGCTTCTTTTTCCGTCAAGGCTATAGTAAAAGGCATGAGGCACAAACATATTAACGCCTCTGACAGCCAGGTAATCGATAAACCATTTAAAATCATCTGCTGTAAAATACCAATCATTTCCATTTCTGTTACAGGCGCCAAAAACCTCATTTGCATTTCGTCTTCTGTTCATGATTAGGGCAGCATCTGCACTACAGTGTCCCATGCAGGAATCCATTCCAGTTGTATCACCAGTTTCGGGAGATACCCATCTAAAGACAAGGTCCTGTCCAGGAATATGAAACCATTTTTCTACCTCAATATCATCGCTCTGATGAGGATGTCCCATAAGTGAAATTCCATGTTCCTGGCACCACTCGGATAATCGTCTAAAATAAATATTGCTTTCTTTATCAAGAATCATTTGATTATATAGAGAAATAGACAAAATGTCATTAAGCTCTGATTTAACGACGTACATATTTTTCTTAAACAAATAAAATAAATCCTTCGGATTACCTCCTTCAAGTACAAATTCATCTAAAAAACCATATGTCCAAGGCAACATATTATCAACATTTCTTCCGAGAATACTTGGTTCATCTGTAAAAAACGCAATTATGGTATTTCCAAAATATTGTTTTAGATATTTATAATATTGTTCATGAGTAAGTTCTATAAATTTATTTACCGCAGCTGGATTTATAATATCTGCACTTTTTGGAGCATTTGGTTCTCCATCATCTTCTCCATAGTGAAGTCCCCTTATAGTTCCATTACTCTTTCTAGAAACCAGAAAAATTTTTTTACTTTCATTATTTTCAAAAAAACCTTTATACATATTTTTTTCAGAACTATTATTGAGATCTTTTTCGCAAATGAGTATATCATCAGTTTTTAATGTATCCGTAACCGTTATACCTACAGAAGCAAGTTCAGGATTCTCTTTTAC
>JAILEJ010000372.1 GCA_024688095.1 Butyrivibrio sp. | reverse complement strand
TCCTGTACTCCTTTATCATTTCCGGTTTGTAGCTTTAATTCGTCAATATAAAAGGGATTTGGCAGGAATCTGACATCAAATACCAGATCTGCATCTGCAGGTATACCATATTTGAATCCAAAGGATAATATCGAAACCATCAGACTATTATATTCATTATTCTCAACAAATATTCTATTTAGCTCTTCTCTTAATTCTCTCGTAAGAAGCTGAGAAGTATTCATAACATAGTCAGATTTTTTTCTTATCTTTGAAAGAATCTTTCTTTCTCTTTCAATACCGTCTTCTACTCTGTCTCCAGGTTCTGCAAGCGGATGAATTCTTCTTGTTTCCTTATATCTTTTTACAAGTACTTTATCAGAAGCATCCATAAATAAAAGCTCAACAGGATAGCCCTTGCTTTTTAAGGATTCTACAACGTTCGAAAGTTCTCCAATTTTTTGTCCCGCTCTTACATCAAGCCCAAGACATACCTTAGTAATTTCACTTTCAGGCATTGTTATAAGCTCTGCAAATTTCTCAACAAGGCTAAGAGGCAGATTATCCACGCAGTAAAAACCCGCATCCTCAAGCATATGTATAGCTGTTGATTTTCCTCCACCACTCATACCTGTAACAATTACAAATCTCATTAAAATCCTCCAGATTTTAAAAATGCAATCTTTAGATAAATAATACTCTTTTGTATCCTTTATTTCATCTCTTATTTATCTAAAACTGTCCAAGAGTAATCACTTCTGTTTCAAGTTGTACACCGGAATTCTGATATACAGTCTCCTGTACTTTTTTTATAAGCTCCATTATCTGTGATGCTGTGGCATTACCTCTGTTTATTACAAAACCGCAGTGCTTTTCTGAAACCTGAGCATCACCAACACTCATTCCACAAAGTCCGGCATCCTGTATAAGCTTACCTGCAAAATATCCCTCCGGTCTTTTAAAAGTAGATCCGGCACTTGCATATTCAAGCGGCTGCTTTTCTCTTCTCTTTGCTGCAAGCTCATTCATTTTATTTTTAATAGTTTCAGGATCACCCTTTTGTAATTCAAGAACGACTCCTGTAACTATATATTTGCTGTTTTTTATAACACTGTGTCTATACCCGAATTCCATAGTCTCATTATCAAGCGTCATCATTTCACCTGATTTATCAACAATGTCAACAGTTTTAACAACCTGTGACATTTCACCACCATAGGCGCCTGCATTCATTACCATGGCCCCACCTATACTTCCAGGAATTCCAGCTGCAAATTCAAAGCCTGTAAGACCATTATCCCTTGCACATGCTGCAATCCTGCTATTTAAAGCACCTGCCTGAGCAATAATCTGGTTGCCAACACATTCGACTTTATTAAATGCCTCTGTAGTAGATAATATTACTCCTTCGTATCCTTTATCTGAAACAAGAAGATTACTACCGTTTCCAAGCACATAATAATTCTGTTCGCACTTATTCAAATAATCAATTATTTTACTGAGTTCTTCCCTTGTACTAATTCTTATAAAACAGCTTGCAGGCCCACCAGTTCTGAATGTGGTGTGCCTGCTCATAAGTTCATCAGTTAAAATGTTTTCCTCCGGAACAAATTTTCCGAAGTTCTTAATCATTTCTGCGTTCAATTTGCTATTTCCTTAATCAATAAACATTTTTGCTGCGCCATATATTCCAGCGTCATTTCCAAGTTCTGCAAGTGCAAACTTACAGTCTTTACAACCTGAAAATACATATTTCTCAAAACTTGGTTTTAAAAGATCAAATAGAATTTCTCCACATTTTGATACTCCGCCGCCAAGAACAATTATCTCAGGATTGATTGTACTTGCAACTGCTGCAAGTCCTCTTCCAAGATAATCTCCATATATTTTTGTTGCTTCTACAGCAAGCTCATCGCCTTCTTTTGCAAGATCAAAAATATCCTTGGCTGTTATTTCTTCAAGGTCTCTTAATCTGCTTTCAGCATCAGACTTTTCAAGTACTCTCTTTGCGATTCTTACAGCGCCTGTAGCACTTGCATACTGTTCAAAGCATCCATGATTTCCACATCCACATACATCATTTTCGCCATCCTGAAGATGTATATGTCCAATTTCTCCACCGGAGCCAGTTGCACCATTGAGGATTCTGCCATCGATGATGATTCCTCCTCCTACACCTGTTCCAAGTGTTGCCATAAGCATATTGCTATATCCTTTGCCGCCACCTTTCCAGCACTCGCCAAGTGCTGCAACATTAGCGTCATTTCCAGCTTTAACAGGAAGCTTTACCATTGAATGGAATTCTTCTTTAAGATTAAACTTCTCCCATCCAAGATTTACTGCCTGAAGAACATTTCCATTTGAATCAACTGCTCCCGGAACGCCTATTCCTACGCCGGCAACCTCTGAATCTTCAATATTCTTTTCTGTCATTTTTCCTCGAATAGCCTCTGCTATGTCAGGAAGAATATGACTTCCTCCGTCTCCTTTTCTGGTTGGTATTTCCCAGACGTCCTGCATATTGCCATAAATATCAAGCAGTCCGATTTTTACAGTAGTCCCTCCAAGATCTACGCCAAATACATACTTCATTTCTCAAAACCTCATTCTATTTATTATCAATCCTCATCATAATCATCGTCATCATCATCTTCCTTTTTATTTATGAGAGAATTCTGTACTCTGTTATACAGCTCCTGTGCTGCATTGTAGCCCATCTTCTTCTGTCTGTGGTTTGCAGCTGCAGACTCACAGATAATAGCAAGATTACGGCCAGGTCTGATAGGAATTCTATGACATACTATCCTGTTGCCAAGATATTCTGTAAACTCTTCTTCAAGTCCAAGTCTGTCATATTCCTTGTCCTTATCCCATTCTTCAAGTTTGATTACAAGGTCAAGATTCTGTGTATCCCTTACGCTAGATACACCAAAAAGAGTCTTAACATCGACAATACCGATACCTCTAAGCTCAATAAAGTGCTTCGTAATATCAGGTGCTGATCCGATTATTGTATCATCACTTACTTTTCTAAGTTCTACCACATCATCTGATACAAGTCTGTGACCTCTCTTGATCAGTTCAAGAGCTGCCTCTGACTTACCGATACCACTTTCACCTGTGATCAGAAGTCCTACACCGTATACATCTACAAGTACGCCATGGATAGAAATACATGGAGCAAGCTTAACATTCAGCCATCTGATGATTTCTGCCATGAATGAAGATGTAGACTTTTTAGTCATAAGTACAGGTACTTTTTCTTCAAGAGCAATCTTGAGAAAAGTTGTATCAGGTATAAGCTCTCTACAAAATACTACGCCAGGAATATCAAATGACAGGAACTGGCGATATGCCTCTTCCTTCTTATCATCAGGAAGTGACTCCATATATGTATATTCTACAAAACCAATTATCTGTAATCTTGTAGCTTCAAAGTGTTCAAAGTATCCAGCCAGCTGAATTGCTGGTCTGTTGATATCAGGCTGAGTAATCCTTACCCTTCTGATATCGAGTTCTGGTGTAAGATTTTCGAGCTGCATCTTATCAATAATTGTTTGCAAACGTACACTAGACATAAGTAACCCTCCGTTTTAAATCCCGGTCCCGCCCCACGAGACCTGACTTTTTAAGAACAAAAGAAATATTTTTCTTTCCTTTGATATACTATCACAACCCACAATAAAAATGTAAATTTTTTGTGTCAATTTTCAGTTTCATTACTCTCGTGAAAAAATCTGTAAATATCCTCGGCCTCTTTTTGTCTGATTCCCTGGACCTCCATAAGTGTATCTATATCCGCATCCTTAATTTCAACAATAGTCTTAAAGTGCTTCATAAGTGCCTTTTTTCGTGCAGGTCCTATGCCCGGGATATCATCAAGAACACTTCGTACCTGCGCCTTTCCCCTAAGTGATCTGTGATATTCAATTGCAAATCTGTGAGCTTCATCCTGAATTCTGGTTATCAGCTTAAAGCCTTCAGAATATTTATCAATAGGCATTTCTACATTATTATAATAAAGTCCTCTGGTTCTGTGATTATCGTCCTTTACCATACCGCACACCGGAATGTTTACTCCAAGCTCTTCCAGTACCTGAAGGCAGATATTAACCTGTCCTCTTCCTCCATCCATAAGTATAAGATCCGGGAACTTTGTAAAGCTTCCATACTGTGCATCTATATCCCTTACTTCAAGGTCATGTCTTTCTTCTAGGCCATGCATAAGTCGTCTTGTAAGAACTTCTCTCATACATGCATAATCGTCCGGTCCCTCAACTGATTTTATTCTGAATTTTCTGTAATCACTCTTTTTAGGCTTTCCGTTTTCATATACAACCATAGAACCAACATTGGCAAAGCCGCTTATATTGGATATATCATAGGCTTCCATTCGCTTTATGCCCTTAATTCCAAGTATTTCGCCTATTTCCTTAACTGCTCCGATAGTTCTTCCTTCTTCTCTCTTTAATCTTTCTTTATCCTTACTTAATATAAGAGAAGCATTTTCTGCAGCCAGCTCCATAAGTTTTTCTTTCTGTCCAAGCTTTGGAACAGTCAGATAAACCCTGCTCCCTTTTCTTGAGGATAACCATTTTTCAATGATATCCATATCTTCTATTTCTATAGGAAGCATAAGTTCTCTAGGTATAAAAGGTGTTCCTGCATAGAACTGCTTTACGAAATTCATGAGTATCTCGGATTGAGGATTTCCCGAAATATGTGTCATGTAAAAATGTTCACGCCCAATAAGTCTTCCATCTCTTACAAAAAATACCTGAACAACGGCATCCTGATCATCATTTGCAATGGCTACTATATCCTTATCCTCCATAGCAGCATCCGTCATCTTCTGCTTCTGAGCAACCATTTTTACACTTGATAATAAATCTCTATACTTTGCTGCTGCCTCAAAATCAAGTTCTTCAGAGCATTCATTCATTTTAGTTGTTAGTTCATCAATAATAATTCCATAATTACCATTTAAGAACTCTAAAGCTTTATCTATTCTCTTCCTGTATTCTTCCTTTGGTATATGTCCTGTACATGGTCCACAGCACCTTTGCATATGATAGTTAAGGCAAGGTCTCTCAAGTCCTATATCCTTAGGAAGAGATCTGTTACAGGTTCTAAGCCCGTAAATCTTATTTATCAGATCAATTGTATCCTTAACCGCTGCTGCACTTGTAAATGGTCCAAAATACTTTGATTTGTCTTTTTTCATGAGTCTGGAAAAAAGAATCCTTGGATAATCTTCATATACAGTTACCTTTATATAGGGATATGTTTTATCATCCTTTAGCATGGTATTGTATCTTGGAGAATTTTCTTTTATAAGATTATTCTCAAGTACAAGGGCTTCCAGCTCAGAGTCGGTAACTATATATTCAAATCTGGCAATCTGTTTGACCATCCTGTCAATCTGTGGCCCTCTTCCAACTATTTTTCTAAAGTAGGACCTTACTCGATTGTGCAGATTTACAGCCTTTCCCACATACATTATAGTATCATCTGCATCACGCATTATGTATACGCCCGGTTTATTGGGAAGCTTTTTTAATTCAGTTTGTACATCAAAATTATTATCTGTTTTTTCCATAATCTAATGATAACATAAGCGGACGCTCTATATCAGATACGTCCGCTTTTACTTAATAAATTATTTATTGTTACTGCCCTTAAGATAATAATGCAGATAAATTATTTGTTTTCGTTATTTTCATTATTTGCATTTTCATCTTCAAAATTATCAGGAACATGCGAAAATCTTCCACTGTCCACTGTTGTATCATTTCCTTCTGAGTCATTTCCATGATATTTTACCTGAGCATCGTTTATTTCAGCATCAAAGTTCTGACCAGGGAACATATAATCCTGATATTTTCCAATCTGCTGTCCATTTGGCATTCTATTCTGCATCTGATCATTTGGCATCTGACTCTGAACGTTCTGACCATTTGGCATTCCATTATCAGGTGTCTGATTATTTGAATTCTGCTGCCCCTGATTTAATCTTTGCTGTAATAATTCCAGTCCTGATTTAGGAGCCTCAGATTGTCCCTGCATCTGCTGTGATGCCTGTCCCTGCATTTGAGGAGTTCCATTTGGCATCTGTCCCTGTATCTGAGCTGTTCCTGACATCTGGTTTGGCTCCTGATATCCATAGGAAAGCTGCTCATTCTTCTGATATTCTTTTACAGGAATATTCTCACCTACTACAGCTGACTCTGGACGTGTAGCATAAATTCTTCCAGCCTTAGCCTTTTTCTCTTCTTCAGTAGGTTCAGGAATATTTTCAGCCTTTCTGTAAATATCCATAAATTCCTTACCGGTAATTGTTTCTTTTTCAATAAGGAACTGAGCAAGCTTATCCATTGTATCAAGATGAGCTCTGATGATCTTTTTGGCCTCTTCATAACATTTATCAAGTAGAAGCATTACTTCTTTATCGATATCAGCTGCTGTTACATCACTACAGTTAAGCTGTCTGTTTCCATCGAGATATCTGTTCTGAACTGTTTCAAGCTGTACAAGCCCAAATCTGTCACTCATACCGTACATTGTGATCATCGCTCTTGCTGTAGCAGTTGCTTTTTCAATATCATTTTCTGCACCTGTTGTAACAGTATTGAAGATAACCTCCTCTGCAGCTCGTCCACCAAGAAGCTCTGTAATATCCTCTATTAACTCGTCCTTGGTCTTTAAGTATTTCTCATCTTCAGGAACCTGCATAACGTATCCAAGAGCACCCATTGTTCTTGGAACGATTGTAATCTTCTGTACAGGCTCTGTATTTTTCTGAACAGCACTTATGATCGCATGACCGATTTCATGGTAAGAAACAATCTTTCTTTCTTCCTTACTAAGAATTCTGTCTTTCTTTTCCTTACCAACAAGTACCTGCTCAACAGCTTCAAATAGATCCTGCTGACTTACATATTCTCTTCTTGCCTTAACAGCATTGATTGCTGCCTCATTTATCATATTGGCAAGGTCTGAACCAACCGCACCACTTGTTGCAAGTGCAATTCCCTTAAGATCAACAGTTTCATCCATTTTAACATCTTTGGCGTGTACCTTAAGGATATCTTCTCTTCCCTTAAGATCAGGTTTATCTACAATAATTCTTCTATCAAAACGTCCTGGACGAAGAAGCGCCTTATCAAGAATTTCAGGTCTGTTTGTAGCACCAAGAATAAATATACCCTTTGATGAATCGAAACCATCCATTTCTGAAAGGAGCTGATTAAGTGTCTGCTCTCTTTCTTCATTTCCACCGCCATACTTTGAATCACGGCTTCTACCAATAGCATCAATTTCATCTATGAAGATAATACATGGAGCATTCTTACTTGCTTCATTAAACAGATCTCTTACTCTGCTCGCACCAACACCTACGTATAATTCAATGAAGTCTGAACCTGCGAGTGAGAAGAATGGAACATGTGCTTCACCAGCTACCGCTTTTGCCAAAAGAGTTTTACCTGTTCCTGGAGGTCCTACAAGAAGAGCACCCTTTGGAAGCTTGGCACCAATCTTTGAATACTTTGCAGGATTGTGAAGGAAGTCAACAACCTCTACAAGAGATTCTTTTGCTTCATCTTCACCGGCTACGTCCTTAAAGGTAACTCCTGTTTCCTTCTGTACGTATACCTTGGCATTACTCTTGCCAACTCCCATCATTCCTCCGCCCTTAGACATTCTTCTCATAAGGAAGGAAAGAAGTACCCATAACAGTATAATAGGAAGAAGATAAGTAAGTATAAATGATAAGATCATTCCGGAATTGTCAGGAACTGTACTCTTAACTTCAATTCCTGCATCCAAAAGTCTCTGTGTAAGAATACTGTCTGCCTCAGCCTTACCTGTATAATAGGTAGTTAAAACACCTGTATACAGAATAGACTGTGATATTGTTTCTCCCTGACCTTCATCTGACTTTGGAACGATATCAATTCTGTCATCTTCTATTACTACACTGGCAACTTCACCGTTCTCTATCATTTCAATGAACTGGCTATAAGTTATCTCACTTGTTTCACTCTGTGTAAGAGCCCTCATAAAATAGGTCATACACATCATTGTGATAACTGCTGCTACCAAAAGTAATATTACATTTTGTTTTCTGGGTGAATTGTCACCCAAACCATTTCCCCCTGGCTTGTTGTTTTGATTATTATCCATACAGTCGTCCTATTCCTTGATTTATATTTTTTGCTCTATAACATATATAACTTAACTCTACCTATTATATGTACAAAAGTTCGATAAATCAATTCTTTAAGGAGGCTAAATTATTAAAAAAGTATAAAATATTTTATACAATTTAATTGTGACATGCTCTAATTAACATATTTTAGTATCTGTTTAATTAGTTTTTTGACTCACTTCTCTTAAGGGCAGCGCCTACAAATCCACTAAAAAGAGGATGTGGTCTGTTAGGTCTTGACTTAAGTTCAGGATGAGCCTGTGTTGCTACGAAGAAGTCACATGCCGGATTTTCAATCATCTCAACAATTCTTCCATCTGGTGATAATCCGCAAAGGCGAAGACCATGCTCAGTAAGTGCAGCTCTAAAATCGTTATTTACTTCATATCTGTGTCTGTGGCGGTCATATATTGTTTCTTCATTGAAAAGGCTATATGCAAGTGATTCTTTGTTTAGTACACATGGATAAGCTCCAAGTCTGAGTGTTCCGCCAAGGTCAACATTTTCATTCTGATCTGGAAGAAATGCTATAACAGGATGAGTTGTGTTTGGCTCAAATTCTATTGAATCAGCATCACTATAACCAACCACATTTCTGGCAAATTCAATTATTGAAAGCTGCATACCAAGGCATATTCCAAGATATGGTACGTTATTTTCACGGGCATATTTGATTGCATGGATCATTCCTGGAATTCCTCTATCTCCAAATCCTCCAGGAACAAGAATTCCATCAGCATCAGAAAGACGCTCTGCAACATTTTCTTCTGTGATCTCATCTGAATCTACCCATTTGATATCAACTTCTACTTTATTCTTTATTCCACCATGCTTTAATGCTTCTACTACTGAAATATATGCATCATGAAGCTGTGTATACTTTCCAACCAAAGCAATCTTTACCTTCTTATTTAAAGAGTAAAGTGTATCAACCATTGCTTTCCAGTCGTCAAGATCAGGCTCTGGGCAGTCAAGCTTTAAGCACTCACAGGCAACATCAGCAAGCTTTTCTTTTTCCATCGCAAGAGGAGCTTCATATAAATATTTAAGATCAAGATTCTGAAGCACATGACCTGCAGGAACATTACAGAAAAGTGCTATCTTGTCTTTGGTCTCCTGTGTAAGTTCAACCTCTGTTCTGCATACTATAACATCTGGCTGTAAGCCCATTCCCTGCATTGTCTTAACTGCTGCCTGAGTAGGTTTTGTCTTTATCTCCTGTGACACTCTCAAATATGGAATAAGTGATACAAGTACAAGCATTGCATTTTCGTGTCCAACTTCATGCTGGAACTGACGAATTGCTTCAAGGAAAGGCTGGCTTTCAATATCACCTACAGTTCCACCTACTTCAATAATTGCAATATGCATTTCATCATCTGTGTAGTTTCTGTAGAATTTACTCTTTATTTCATTTGTAACATGAGGGATTACCTGAACTGTTCTTCCGCCGTAGTCACCTCTTCTTTCCTTATGAAGTACTGACCAGTAAATCTTACCTGTTGTAACATTGGAATTTTTGTCCAGATTCTCATCTATAAATCTCTCATAATGGCCAAGGTCAAGATCTGTCTCTGTACCGTCATCAGTTACAAAAACTTCTCCATGCTGTATTGGATTCATTGTACCCGGATCAATATTGATATAAGGATCAAATTTCTGCATGGTTACCTTATATCCTCTTGCCTTTAAAAGTCTTCCAAGAGATGCTGCTGTTATCCCTTTTCCAAGACCTGAAACTACACCACCGGTTACAAATACATACTTGACCATTATTATTCCTCCTAAATAAATAAAAAACTAATTGTATATTAAAAGTCAAAAAGCAGAAGGAGAACGCACGCCATTGTGTTTCTTCTTCTGCTCTTTCGATTTTTAAAAAAATAATTCTACACCACTATTCTAATTTTGAAAAGTACTTTTTTATAATTATTACATCTGCTTTCTGACAACCTTATACTCATCATTATCCCTGTAATACGGGCATTCATTAAAGTTTCCTGTCAGATATTTGTACATCTCATCTTCATCAAGATCTACATCACAGTAATAATAATCAAATTCTTCATCATAAATATAATTTACACAACTGTCACAATTCATAAAATCTTTCCCTACCATTATTAGATGAAATAACTTTACCGGGTATCCGTTCTGTTAAATATCTTCTATATATTAATTATCTTATACCGTCAATTAATTATACATCATGAATCCTGATTTCTTAAGTGCATTTAATTAGGAATAAGTATTCTAAGCTCAAACCATCCATTATCAGCCTTTATTATGGTACTTCCATCATATTTAAGTACTGTTTCTTTTATACCTTTTATTCCAAAGCCGTGATATTCCTTATGCTTTTTAGTAGTTTTGGGAAGTCCATTTACAATCTTTAGTTCCCCTTCAAAACAGTTTCTGACAACTATATGTGTAAATCCCTTTTGAGCTGAAACCGTAACATAGATAAGACGTTTTTCCTTGTCTTCTATCTTTTTTACACCTTCTATAGCATTGTCAATCGCGTTTCCAAAAATCGTACTTATATCTATTTCATCAATGGAATTGAGCAGTTTTCCATCTGCCACCACAGACATCTGTATACTATCCTTCTGACACTGGAGCGCTTTGGTTGTAAGAATGATATCAAGAACTGCATTACCGGTCTTGTTCTGAGCTTCATAGCTTCTTATATCTTCTTCCATCTTATCAAGATAGGCATTTCTTTTATCCGGATCTGACTGGCTTCTTAGAACTGCAATCTGGTGCTTAAGGTCATGGTATTTCTGGTTTACAACCTCAATGCTTTCCTTTCCTATTTTGTA
>JAILEJ010000263.1 GCA_024688095.1 Butyrivibrio sp. | reverse complement strand
GGAGCACTTGCCAGCTATCTTGTACCAATAATGAATGTGGATGAGCTTGGCGATCCTGATCATGATAAGATGATGGATAACATTCTTAAATATCAGGATATGGTAAGAGAAGGATTTATCTATAAAGTGAAAATCAGTAAGACTTTATGATGTGAACGAAATAACGATATTAAAATTTTATAAAATGATGTATAATAAATTTGGAAATGCTTTTTAGCATTTCCAAATTTTCATATACAGGAACTTTGGAGGTGGCATATGAATACAGCATATTTGGACATGATGGAAGATAGTCTGGATAATAAGATTGAAGTTCTTAATATTGTAATAGGTGAAAATGAGGCTTTTCACAATATGCTTACAAATGAAGAGGCTGATGTTAATGACAGGATTACAGCATATATTGATAAAAAAGACTCGCTTGTAAAGAAGATAGATGAACTTAATAACGGATTTACGTCTATTTTTGAAAAGGTTAAGGAAGAACTTATTATTGATAAAGATAAATATAAGAGTCAGATTGAACGTATGCAGGATAAGATAACTGAGATTTCAGATCTTAGTGTTACTATCGAAGCTCAGGAAAGAAGAAACAAAGTTCTTATAGATAAATACTTTAGTGAGAAAAGACAGAATTTAAATAATAAAAGAAAAAGCAGTGGAGCGGCCTATAACTATTATGAGGTCATGAGCAAATCCAGACTAAATATGCCACAGTTTATGGATAAGAAGAATTGAGGGCTATTAAAATGAAATTTTCTATCTAAAGGGGATGAAAAAGATAGAAAATAATGAAATAAAGTTTCATTTTAGATATTTTTTGAAAAAAGTTTTGTTTGGGAAAACCTCTATTTTTGCGGCTTTGAAGCAAATGTCAAGAAAAAAATCAAATTTTTTTTAAAAAAGGTATAAAGTTTGAAGATGGTTTTCCGATATACTTGGTGTAAGAAAAATTCATTTAATTAAATGTGATGTACATTTTACGCTGTGAAATGGAGTTTACACCGTAAAAAGTTTCCCAAACAACATGGAAGTAAAGATTTTTTTCGATTATATGGAGGTTTTATTATGGTAGTACAACACAACATTACAGCTATGAATTCTAACAGAATGCTCGGCATCACAACAAGTAGTCAGGCTTCAGCAACAGAAAAGTTATCATCAGGTTACAGAATTAACAGAGCAGCGGACGACGCAGCAGGATTATCAATATCCGAAAAAATGAGAAGACAGATGAGAGGTCTGGACAGGGCTTCTACAAACGCAGAAGATGGTGTTTCAGCAGTACAGACAGCTGAAGGTGCACTTACAGAAGTACATGACATGCTCCAGAGAATGAATGAGCTTGCAGTACAGGCCGCTAACGGTACAAACAGTTCATCAGATAGAATTTCTATCCAGAACGAAATTGATCAGCTTACAACTGAAATTGACCGTGTAGCACAGACAACGAAATTTAACGAAACATACCTCTTAAAGGGCGGCACAGTTGAGACTAACAGATACATGTCAGGACATGATGCAGGTCTTGAGGGTGTTCTTACAGATACAGCCAGAATAGCAACATTTAGAATTACAGCTAAAGATATTTCAGCAGGAAAACAGGTTACAATCGGTGGAAAACAGTATACAATCGGTATGATAAGCCAGTCAGATGTTCAGGCTAAGATTACATCAAGTCTTTCAACAGTAAAGATCGATGGCAAGGCATACACAATTGCAACTGATTATGCAGCATATAACGGAAAGACATCAGTAGCAAATGCAGCAGGCGTTTATACAGCAGAAGATGCTCAGAAGCTTGTTGGAACAGTTTCAACAGTAGTAGCAAATGGTGTTACATATAAGGCAATCGATGACAACTTAGCAGATGGTATTGATGATACAGATTCTTCAATAATCACATCAGATAAGGCAATCGATCTTATGATGAAGGCTCTTAGACAGGCTAACCTTATCGGAACAGACGATGCAGGAGCTGAAAAGGTTAAGATTACAGATCTTAGCAGCAACGTTACAGATTCAACAACATCATTTACAAAAGTATTTGCTGGTGATGATACTACAATCATATCTTTCAAGATTGATAAGGGTTATGCAACAATTAAGGATATACTGAACTTCAACCTTCATGTTGGTGCAGACGCAGATATGACTAACAAGATCAATGTAGACATCAAGTCAATGACAGCAGCAGGTCTTGGAATCCTTAACCTCAACGTAGCAGATGACAGCGGAATCGCAGCAACATATGCAATCGATGCTATAGCAGATGCTATCCAGGAAGTATCAGATCAGAGATCAGCACTTGGTGCAGTTCAGAACAGATTAGAGCATACAATCAAGAACGTTGATAACGTAGTTGAGAATACAACAGCAGCTGAATCAAGAATCCGTGATACAGACATGGCAGAGATGATGGTTGAGTACAGCAAGAACAATATCCTCGCTCAGGCAGGACAGTCAATGCTTGCACAGGCTAACCAGTCAAATCAGGGTGTTCTTTCACTCCTTCAGGGCTAATAAGAAACCAGGGGCAATAAAGAACAGGCTACAAATAAAAAATAAAACTAATAGGAGGGCGAAGAAATTCGCCCTCTTTCTATATTTGATAAACAATAAAACATAGAATATTTATTCAATATATTGTATAATTAATAAAATATTTTATTTTCATGTCTCATTCTTTATGGGGGATTAATTATGAGCTTTGAGATAATGGCATCAATGATGTGTGCAAATTTTGGACACCTTGAAACCGAAGTAAAAAATCTGGAAATGGCGGGGATAGATTCATTCCATATCGATATTATGGATGGAAGGTATGTATCAAATTATGCCATGTCTTTAAATGATCTAAGATGTATAAGAAGTGTAACCAAGAAGCCGCTTGATGTACATTTGATGGTTGAGCATCCCAATAATACAGTCGAATTATTTATTGATAGTTTAAATAAAGGTGATACTATTTATATTCATCCTGAAGCAGAGTATCATCCTGCAGCAACACTGCAGAAAATAATAAATGCAGGAATGATACCGGGACTTGCAATTAATCCTGGAACCAGTGTGGAGAATATATATGAGATGCTCAGAATAGTAAAAAAAGTTCTTGTAATGTCTGTAAATCCTGGAAATGCTGGACAGATGTTTCTCCCATATGTAGGTGAGAAGATTGTAAAGCTTCTTGATATGAAGGACAGCATGGATTTTGAAGTATACTGGGATGGAGCATGCAGCATGGATAGGATCCAAAAATATGCTCCTATGGGTGTAAAAGGATTTGTCCTTGGAACCACTATTCTATTTGGCAAGGAAAAGAGCTACACTGAAATTTTAAAAGAAGTCAGAAAAATTGGTGAATGATAGAAAAGAGAAATCATATTGGACAATTTGAGGGAATTGAATTTATGCAAACTAAATATAGAAAACCCTTTATTGTCAATTACACTTCTTGTATCTGACAGGAAAGAGGTTGAAAAAACTCTTGAGAGTCTTACTAATCTCAGAAGGCGTGTTAAGTCTGAGCTTATTGTTGTAGATACAGGTTGTAGCGAAGCAGTCCTTGATATAATTAAAAGATATACAGATAAAATCTACAAATTTAAATGGATAAATGACTTTGCGGCAGCAAGAAATGAATGTGTTAAATATGCAACCGGAAAGTGGATACTGTATCTGGATGATGATGAATGGTTTGAGGATACTGCAGAGATTGAAGATTTCTTTTTGCTTGGAACGTATAAAAGATATTGTGTTTGCAAATATATTCAGAGAAATTATCATGATATGACAGGGCTTCGCTATTCGGATGATTATGTGTCACGAATGGCAAAACTAAGTCCAGTTATGCATTTTGAAGGCTGTATACACGAATATATGATAGTTGAAGATACAACCACAGCTATCGTTAATTCTTATGTTCATCATTATGGATATGTATACAAATCAGAAGAAGATAAATATAAACACTCAGTAAGAAACCTTACACTGTTAAATAAGATGATTGAAAAAGAACCGGATAATTATTCGTGGTGGTTTCATGCTGCCCAGGAATACTGGTCTTTAAAAGAATACGATAAACTAAATGAAATTAGCAGGAATGCATTACATCGATTTGAAAAAAAATCCGATGATAATTTTAATGTAATTCTTGCTTCTTTTTATATGTTTATAATTGAAGGTTTTTTCAATACCTATAAATTTGAAGAGGCAATACAAGAGGGCAAAAGAGCTCTTGAAGAT
>JAILEJ010000316.1 GCA_024688095.1 Butyrivibrio sp. | reverse complement strand
AGGAACACCTGCTCCAAGTGATTTCGCGGTTGTAATAATATCAGGTGCTGCACCGGCTTCTTTCCAATATTCAGATGCATAATACTTTCCAGTTCTGCAGTTACCACACTGTACCTCATCTGCTATAAGTACAATTCCGTTTTCATCACAAATCTTTCTCACTGCTTTTACCCACTCTATTGGAGCTGGTATAAATCCGCCTTCACCCTGAAGCGGTTCTACAATTATGCAGGCAACTTCTTTGGCAGGTGCACCCTCATCAAATACCTTTTTAAGTCCTTCAAGATAATATTCAATTGCCTCTTCTTCTGTGAATCCTTTTGGTGCTCTATACATATATGGATAAGGAGCTCTGTAAATTCCAGCCGGGAAAGGTCCCATTCCAAGTGCGTAAGATTTCTTTGCTGTAAGAGCCATTGTAAGATTTGTTCTTCCATGAAATGCTCCTGTAAAGCATATAACATTACTTCTTCCTGTATATGCCTTTGCAATCTTGATTGCATTTTCATCACATTCAGCACCTGAATTTGCAAAATATGTTCTCTTTTCATCTCCCTTACATGGCATGATCTCATTTAATTTCTCTGCAAGTTCTATATATCCCTCATGTGCAACTATATTAAAAATAGTATGAAAATATCTTTCAGCCTGCTTTTGAACCGCCTCAACAATTCTTGGATCTGAATAGCCTGCATTAAGAACTCCAACCCCTCCAATCCAATCAAGGAAAATATTTCCATCTACATCCTGAAATACAGCTCCTTCGCCTTTGTCTATAACCATTGGATATATGGTTCCGCACAAAGCTCTTGGCACTGCTTTATCTCTTCTCTTAAGAATAGCCTCAGCCTTTGGTCCTGGTATTTTCTCGGTAACAATTTTTGGTAATGCTTCTCTCATAGTCTTTATCCTCCAATTGATATACTTATGGCAGTCATGTAGCACAAAAGGCGCATGTACTTTTGTACAAGCGCCTTTGCCAAACTGTTTTTTTATTTTGTTCTTGAAAAGATGATATCATATAAATTTCCATTTACAATTGGAAGCCCAAACTAACTTTATTGTAAAGTTTTACAATAAGTATTTTTAACCCTCGATTAACTCTTTTATCCTTACAGCAATAAGAAGCTTACTTCTTACTTCTGTAGAATACAAATCTTCGTCAAGCAGTTCTGATATCTTATTAAGATGATATGCAAAGGTATTTCTATGTAAAAAGAAATCCTTAGCAGCTTCATTCATATTGCAGTTTTTTTCTAAATAAGATTTTAAAATACCCACATAATTTGTTTCGTTTTCAGCATCATATTTTTCCAGTTTTCCTATTGTATCTTTTTTATATTCCTTAAGATTATTAGTATCACCTATTGCAAATATAATATTCCAAAGCCCCATATCTGTTCTATAACTTACAGGCCTCTTTTCTTTTCTCCCAATCTTACATATATAATTTAAAATACTATACTCCTTATACAAGGATTCCACCTCAATATTAAATCTTCCAACAGCATAGTATAAAACCACCTGCTTCATAACAGGTTGCCTTGTATTTTGAATTTCACCTATTATTTTGTCACATTCATCATGATTTCCTTCAGGGATTATCATAGTGAGATATTTTTCATGTCTGAATATTACAAAAGTTTCCCTGTATTTATTTAATACTCTTTCAAATATCACCCTCAAATCATAGTGTATTTTGGTTATATCAGAACTATTTTTTAATGACGGGATAATTTCCGGAAAGCATTTGATCATACAATACTTTTTTGATAACAAATCATTTTTTCTTAAATACGGCATATATTCCTGCTTTTCTTCGGGAAAAAAAATTGCAGATTTAAAAGCTGAGCACAGACTCCTATCAGCTTCTTCACTTCTTATGATCATGCTTCCAAATTCTCTTGAGATTTCAACAAGATGAACCTCCCAGGGAAGTGTAAATATTGGAAAAGAATTCTCATTTGCATATTGTATAAGCTCCTGTGAGACTTCCGAAACATATTCACCT
>JAILEJ010000292.1 GCA_024688095.1 Butyrivibrio sp. | reverse complement strand
TAGAAATCCCAGAGCAGGGAAGTGAAGAAGAGATTACCTTTGAAAAATTGTTTGAAAAGCATATTAATGAGTTAAGTAGAAAAAAATGATTTTTCAAATATATTAAAAGGTTTGATTAATTTCAGATACTTATTTACAGGATGAGGAGCAACATGGAATTTATTAAGAAACATTTTAACGAGCTTAGTTTAAACGAATTATATGAAATATTAAAAACAAGGTCTGAAATATTTGTTGTTGAACAGGACTGTGTATATCAGGATTTGGATGATAATGATCAGGATGCAACCCACATTTTCAGTATGGATGAAAGTGGCAGAGTTACAGGATGTCTTAGGGTATTTGTAAGGGATGAAGCTGATAGTGTTATCCAGATAGGAAGAGTTGTAACACTTGTGCATGGAACAGGTCTTGGTGGAAGGCTTTTGCATGAAGGAGTAGAAACAGCAGTTAATGATTATCATGCCAAAAAGATATATCTTGAAGCTCAGCAATATGCAAAAGGATATTATGCGAAGGAAGGATTTGAAGTAGTATCAGAGCCATTTTTGGAAGATGGGATTCCTCATGTAAAAATGGAGAAGGTTATTTCTTAATCCTTTTCTATATAAATATATAATCTGCACATTACCACAATAGATTTATAGAGGATAATTAGTTTGACAGTTGTAGAAGCACTCAAAATTCTGGGATTAGATAGATATGATGAAATAGAAATAAAGAAAAGTTTTAGAAGAAAAATTGCAGAGATACATCCGGATGTTACAGGAATTTCATCATCTTCAGAATTAGAAAAAGTCAAAAGGCTTAACCTTGCTTATACCGTTTTGAAGAAATCCAAGGATGCAGAGGGATTTGTTATACAGGAGTATTCATATAAAAACGAAGATTTTTTTGTATGGGATGTTCCTGAAAATGCAGATGCTGACTGTGAAAGAGACATTTATATTCACGGCCTTGATTACGATGAAGATAAAAGCAGTGTTATAAAAGTTGCGACCGGGAAATATTACTGGGATCCATATCTTGAGGATTTTGATATGTTTCTTTTTAGCCTTAACAAAGCGGCAACAGGGATGGTTGATGAAAGTATTTTCAGAGAAAATATGTATGATGAAATAGATGAAGAGACCCGTATGAGTATGAGGGTTTCAGTCTTTTACAGATTATCAGGGCAGTTTATTGATCTGGATCTTGCATTTGGCGAGCTGTTTCCGGATGAAGAAGAATATATATTCAAAGCAACTGTTACAGCAAAGGGAAGAACAAGAGAATTTAACAGTATTGCAGCTTTAAACAAGGATTCATTATTTGACATAAAGCTTGTAGAGAATCGCATTTGTGTATATGGTGATGGAAATGTACTTGGATTTGCAGATTTTGAAAATGACTATGGATATTTTCTTGTGATACCTGTAATGGAAAATGAGACTTCAAGAGTTTCAGTGAGACCTGTTAAAAGAAGAATCAATACAAAGAAGAGTCCAAGAACAGCAATTGTTACTTTAGAGCTCTATGTGACAAAATAAAAAAATATTTTTTGGCAATATTTACCATGATTAAACAGGCTTTATAAGTCGATTATTAATATGTGTGAAAATACCATAATGCTTAAGGAAAAGCGGACAAAGAAAAGCATTTACAAGGTCGTAAATGCTTTTCTTTGTTTTATATATAGGGGTTAAAGAAAATATTGGGAATTATTGATTTATATATCTGTCGTCTTTAAGAGGAAGGATTGCCCATGCTGCAATATATGCAACGATACCAATCTGTGTTGTGATGCCAAGTACAAGAGTAGCAATTCTTACTAGAGAAGGATCCCAATTAAAATATTCTGCGATACCTCCACAAACGCCACCAAGCTTAACATCTGTTGATGATCTCATTAACTTTTTATTCATATCTATTCTCCATTCTGCCATCTTTGGCGAATCAAATTTTGTTGTTAAAAATAATATATATTGAGTTGGAGATTATATACACATTAAAAGTAGAGAAATAGATTATCTTATTACGCTTAAATAATGTAACAAATGTATGAACAAGGTTATTAACAATTCTTTAACGTGAAAAACACAAAATGAACACATTAGGAAAGTATTATATGAGCATGGAAGCAAACAAAACTTCCTCCTCCCCCTCATAAGAAAACAAGAACGAGTAAATGCATATCTGATGAGACTTATTTATAAGCCTTAGCAGATATGCATTTACTTTTTCTTTACATAAAAACTCTATGTTAAACTGACGAAAATAATCTCAAATATTTTAGTTAAAATATTGCAACATTTAAAGATATGGTATATCATATGAAGTGGTTTTTGAAACTATGTAATTATCAGATATACATGTGATATATATTATTGAATTTCATCGTAAAATCAATGAGCATACGTTGCATGGTAAGTTTTAACAGACAAAGGAGAGTATGATGAATAATATTCCATTTGGGGAATTAAAGGGAATCAAGCTTGGAGAAAAATTCGCCAAATATCCTATCCTTCAGGGAGGTATGGGAGTAGGTGTTTCACTTCATAAGCTTGCAGGTGCTGTAAGTAAGGCCGGAGGAATTGGCTGTATTTCAACTGCAGATATTGGATATAAGAATCCTGACTTTTTCAAAAATCCATTAAAGGCAAATTTGGATGCAATTGGAAAAGAAATAAAAATGGCAAGAGAGATTGCAGGTCAGGATAAAATTCTTGCTGTAAATGTCATGGTTGCATTAAAAGACTATGCTGAAATCGTTACAGAATGCGTTAAACAGAATATAGATCTTATCGTTTCAGGAGCTGGAATACCTCTTAATCTTCCAGAATTTGTAAAAGGTACAGCAACAAAGATTGCACCAATTGTTTCATCGAGAAGATGCCTTGAACTTATAACAAGGAATTGGAAGAAAAAGTATGATTATGTACCTGACATGGTAGTAATCGAAGGACCAAAAGCAGGTGGACATCTTGGCTTTAAGAGAGATGAGCTTGAAGGCGATTATGATTCAATGCTTGGTAAGATTACAACTGAGGTTGTAGATTTTGTAAGAAAACTTGAAGTAGAGGCTGGCAAAAAAATCCCTGTAATTGTTGCCGGAGGAGTTTTCGATGGATTTGATATGAGAAAATATCTTGAGATGGGAGCAGATGGAGTACAGATGGCAACACGATTTGTTGCTACTAACGAATGTGATGCCGCACCTGAGTATAAAGAGGCATATGTCAATGCAAAGGCAGAAGATATCAAAATAATTCAAAGCCCTGTAGGAATGCCTGGAAGAGCTTTGAATAATACATTTATTCAAAAGATAACTCAGGAAAAAGAAAAGATTACACGTTGTTATAGCTGCATTAAAACTTGTAATGTAAAAGACGCGCCTTATTGTATTACAAAGGCTCTTATAAATGCTGTAGAAGGAAAACTTGATGAAGGACTTATATTTGTTGGTGCAAATGTAGACAGGGTAAAAGAAATAATACCTGTCGACGAACTCATAAATAAGATTGTTGATGAGTATTACGAGGACAGGTATGTGTCAATAAAAGCTATTTAAATTTGAGAGCTGAACCATTCAATCAGTTCATTCATGTTTAAATCTGAATGTTCTATTTCTCTTGAATAGAGATATACAATTTTTGAAAGTACCCGAAGGTCGATTCCGGCTTTCGGGTTTTCTTTTGCTTCATATATCATCATAATAAAACGTATTGTCTGCGTACAAATACATGCCCTTGCAAATATCTGACCATCATAAACTGCTCCGCAAAAATACGTAAAAAGCAGTGAAGTCAGAATCTGTCTATAGGCAAATATTTTAGTATTGTCATAGATATTCTGATCTGTTTCGGCGGCTGTATTTTCAAAAAGGACTGCTTTGCTATCCACATCGCCTTCATATAGGGCTTTTTCAAAATTATCCTTAGACTTTTCAATAAATGAAATAGTATCATTTATTGTTTCGGACCAGTCAGTTTCAAGCTTTTCAAGCCTTGAAAGTACCTTCAGGGCATCAAGATTATATTTCCAAAGCTTTTCGTTGTCTGATGAAGTATTATCCAGGTCATTATTATGAGAACTGGAAGGCTGATAGTATTTCGGTAAATTAAACTCATCCAGATATGAAAGATCATCTTTAGGATAATCATAAACGATATCATCCATTTCCAGAAATTCACCATTATCGTAGCAGATTTGCAATCTTGCAGCCATTTCATTGATAAGATCCAGTCTTTTTTGAAATGGTATAAATGGATCTGAAGCAAGGCCCAAAAGCTTTTCTCTTGCGAATTCCAGTTTGTCAAAAAGAAGGAGATCATAGTCATCAAATTCTTCCGGATCATCCTGAATAGAATCTTCTTCCTCTATAAAATAAAGAGGTGTCGACCTTGTAAGCAGCATATTTATTGCTTCAGGACAGGATAGTGACAAAGAGTATTCTCTGATATCCTGGAATTCTTCAATGTGGCGTGGGAACTGCTTACAGGTTGTGCAAAGTGCCTCTTCGCCTAGCGAAATCTGCATAGAGCATAGGTTATCATCCTGAAGCATGCTGCATCTTCTGTTATTTTGGAAAAAGCATCCTTCTTTAAAATCAACTCCGTCTATTATCTGGTCTTTGAATGAAGAAAAAGCAGATTTATCATTTTGGGTAATTTTCGCATAGTTATTAAGGCTGTCATCGTCAATTACAATCTGCCAACCGATACAACAGCTCATTGGACATTTGTCGGCTATGCATTTAAAGTTGTCATAGTCGCTTTGTTTTCTATATAGCATTTAAAAGAAATCTCCGTACCTTTAGTAATTAGTATAGTTCTTTGTTGGCCAGGCTTTCAGGTATAAATTTATCGATCCATTCCTGAGAAAGGCCTTCTTCTGAAGCTTTTTTTCTATAGTCTGATATTACTTCCCATGGTTTTGGAATATAAATACCAGAACATCTAATACTATCAAGAAATTCAGAATTAAGGTTTGTTTCGCTTGTCTGAAAAGCTTTGAAAAAGTCTGCATAAAGCATACTCTTTTTGTTTTCATTTATCATATCTTCGTTTACCAAACTCATACTTTTCCCTCCTATTATATGGTGAGGCTAATGTTTATTGTAAATATTTCTTTTTCTTAATTATAGAATAATAAAAATAAGAAGCTAATTCAATGATAATGATTTATGCATACGTTAAATTTTTATAATATATACACCTCACGCTCTGAGGTCTATAATGAATATTAATTGTTGCATTATTATTAATAATGATATTCTTTATTTCAGTTTTATTAAAATTTCATACAATCTAATTGGCAAGTTTAAATATTTGAATTATCATATGAGAATAAAAGAAAATTGAATCAATAAATATGTCTGATTATATTTGAAGATGCATGAAAATGAGAGGCGTATAAATGGCAAATTTAATTGAGTATGTGAAATGGCGTGGAGATATTACTTTTAGCGAAAGACCTTTTAATATATTAGATAATCTCGTACTTTGTCATATTGGATATCTAAATATGATAAGGCCCTTATATAACAGAGATGGTCTTACTATCAGAGAAATATGGGAAGCTGTTGGTTATAATGCAGAGTTTATGCTCGTAAGCAAGAGCAAAAAAGATAGTGATTTTCTGGAAGTGTGTGCAAATTCTGAAAGATTTGGAAATGTAGTTGTTTCTGATTATGTGGATGACACAAATATTAAAGAGAATAAGCAATTTGCTGCAATGACATTTCATACAGATGCTAAAGATAATATTGTAGTATTCAGAGGCACAGATAATACAATAGTTGGATGGAAGGAAGATTTCATGATGAGCTATTGTAAGATTCCGGCTCAGGAAATGGCACTTGATTACATGCAGAAAATTGTGAGAAAGTATGACAATATACATGTCTGTGGACATTCAAAAGGAGGAAATCTTGCCTTATTTTCAGTTGCGCATTTAAATCAGGCTGAACTTGGAAAAATTAAAAAGGTGTATTTAAATGACAGCCCTGGTTTTTGCAATGATGTTCTTGATACAGGTCTTATAAATCAGGTTGATTCTAAATGTGTACGAATAACACCGGAGTACTGTATAGTTGGTGCTATTTTTGAACCGAATATTTCAGAAAGTTATATTGTAAAGAGTAGTGAAGCTCAGATGCTACAGCATGGAGTACTTAGCTGGCAGGTAGATGAGAATGGGCTTCAGACGATAGCTAAGCATGATGCTACAAGTGAATATATAAATGAATTATTTGATAAATTCATAGAAAAAATGGAAAATCTTGACGACAGACAGGCGTTTGTTAATTCCATTTTTGATACCATGGGTGAAGGCGGAGCGGTCACAATTGATGATTTCATGAAGAAGGGTCCAAGAGCTTTTGAGAACCTTCTGATAACAGTAATTGGTGATAATGAAGATGGCTTAAATCCATTAAAAAGCGTAAAGGATAATGTCTTTGCTGATTTGAAGAATATTCCAATCGCAAAGGTGATAGAAGAACAAAGTGATAAGAAAAGTATATACAGAGTACTTGTAGGATTGGTAGTTGGAATACTTTGCTTTTTAATACCGGGAACACTTATTGAGACGTCATTTGCAATTGGTATGTTTCTGGTAGTTGCATATCAGATTTCAATTACAATACATCGATTGGTGAAATGTAAATGGGATTTAAATAAAGAAAAAGTAAGGGTGACTATCAGTATATCTCTGGTCGCAGCTTACGCAGTTCTGATTGTTAAAGATGATGCGCTGTTCTTGTTTTCAAGCGTACTGTTTGGAATCTTTTTCCTGGCCAATTCATATCAGAGCATGATCAGGTTTAAAGCGACAAAAGACAAATTCAGCCGAGCAAGACACGTTTTTGAAGCATTGCTTACATTCATATTTGGCGGCTACCTTATAGTTGGTCCTGATGTAGGACTAAGCTGGTATACAATGAGCTGTGGAGTATTCTTCTTTCTTGATGCAGTCTTTGAACTAATCCACATCTACAGAGTGACCCGTAGGGACGGGGTTAGCATGTCAAAAAAGTGATCAGGTGCTATGGAAATGATTACCCTATAGCAGGAGAAAAGGTATGTCAAGAGTTCGAAGAACCGCAAAGCGGCTAACTCTTTACATACCTTTTTCTTTGACTATCTTATCTAAAAAATCTGATAAATCAAAATAGAACTTAGTAAACATTTTTTAGAAGTATGAATGCCAGGAATATTTAGAATTATCACTTTTTATTCTTAAAAGCAGCGTTTGAAGCACCAGCTTTTTTGAGAAGCTTTACAATTTTTTTGTAAGTTTTTTTGCTTGAGGTCTTAATTGTTACAGTAGCCTTTGATGAAATGTTTTTAAATGCCTGTTTCCCGATTTTGCTTATTGAAGGATTTTTAATAGTTATTTTTGAAAGCTTTTTGCATCCTTTAAAGGCA
>JAILEJ010000196.1 GCA_024688095.1 Butyrivibrio sp. | reverse complement strand
GAAGCACCAAACAAATTCATTCCACCACTCAATAAAGAAAAAAGTTTTCTGGAGAAACAGATAGGGGAATTAAATTGAAGCTTAGTGTAATCGTGCCAGTTTACAATATGGCATCGGATGGAAAATTGAATTATTGCCTGAATTCACTTGTAAATCAGACATTGCCAGAGAACAGCTATGAAATCATAGCCGTTGATGACTGCTCAACTGATAACTCTTTTGACATAATGAAAGAGTATGAGCGCAGATTTCCAGACAAATTCAAAGCAATTCACTCACCTGTAAACCATCATCAGGGAGGAGCCAAGAACATTGGACTATCCATGGCGCAAGGAGAGTGGATCGGATTCATAGATGCAGATGACTGGGTGAAACCATATTATTATGAAAAGCTTCTGCAAAAAGCCGAAGAGACAGGCGCTGACATGGTTGGCTGTGATTACCAGCTCACCTATGAACACAGCATGAAGCCAGGCCAAAGCGTTCCGAACAACAACGAAGAGCAGACCGGAATCATGACAGAAGATAAGTATAAAAAGCTTCTTCTCGACACAGGAAGCCTTGTCGTTAAGATTTATAAAAGAAATATTATCTTTGGAGATCAGGATTACACTGAAGAAGAAATCCAAAGCAATATAAAACAGTACACTCAGATAAAATGTGAGAATCAAGATAAAATTCATGAAGAAGTAAGCACAAAGCAATCAAATATACCTTTTGTGGAAAAGGAAGAAGTAGGCTCAAAGCAAGTAGATATACCTAGTGAAGATAAGGAAGAAACAAAACCGAGATCTGCCAACTCGCATGAAATTATTGATATTACCGCAGATGAGCACATAAAGAAAATCTTCCCGGAAGATATTTTTTATGAAGATAATGCCATCAGCAACACCTGGATGCTTAGAGTGAAGCATTTTGAGTACATTCCAGAGCCGATGTATTTTTATTATCAGCACGATGCATCGACCGTTCACACGATTTCCAGGAAAAACCTTGAAGATAGAATTGTAGCTGGCCGCATGATATTGCAGGAAGCCAAGGATCACAACTATCTTGATACTTACAAGGATGAAATAGAATTCATGTACACAATTCTATTTTATGTAAACACACTTTTTTCCGCAATGCCAAAAGAGCAGCACATCAGCGATGCCTATAGCTTTTGCAAGGCACTTGGAGAAGAGATGAAGCAGACCTTCCCGGATTTCCAGGACAACAAATATTACCAGGAACGAGTTCATGCTGAGGAAAAAAAGCTGATAAAGATGCAGATGAAATCCCATCTGATGTTCTTCACATATTACAGACTCCTGTGGTTTTATAGAAATCTCAGGAAAAAGAAATGATCAGAATAGTTAACGTGAGGAGAAGATAGAAATCTCAGGAAAAAGAAATGATCAGAATCGTTAACGTGAGGAGAAGATAGAAACCTCAGGAAGAAGAAATAAATAGAAAGTTTTGAAGGAAAATAGTTTTGAAGGATAGAATTTATGTATGTCACACCTTTTATCATGTATATGTGGCATGCCTCAAAGAATTTCATATAATACATCAGGGAGGAAACGCAGGCACTGCAACCCTTGTTCTTTCCAAGATGTCCAACAAGTTTGGAAGCATGGTACAAAGGGCCAGAGAATGTGGACTGTTCGAGGAGGTTATAGAGTATGATGAAAAGGTAGATACCTTTTTCCCTGAACTTGCGCCACTTCGTGTAAATACAGGAAGCCTTCCCAAAAACATGATTAACAGAATCAAGTTTTGCAGGCGCTTTGCGCAGCTTCAGGAGCAGTACGTTCCGGTTGATTTTACCAAATATAAAGAGATATTCGTTTTTTGCGATTCAGACCCAATCGGATATTATTTGAATTACAAGAAAATCAAGTATCATGCGCTTGAGGATGGCCTCAACTGCATCAAATACGGTGACACAGCAAGATACGACAATAATGGACACTTCAAGTTCAAGGCATGGATGTCCGCGATGGGACTTATTTTTATCCAGAACGGATATGGTAAATATTGCATAGATATGGAAGTTAATGACATTTCAATTCTTGATTATCCATGCAAAAAATATGTCGAACTCCCACGAGAGAGCCTTGTTCAGGAGCTTACGCAGGATGATAAAGACCTGATGCTTAAGCTTTTTATCGAAAATATGGATGAACTACAGGCGCAGCTTGATGAAGGACGTGATAAGCCAAGGGTACTGATTTTGTCAGAACCATTGTGCGAGCTGCCAGTCAGAGAGCAGATCTTCAAAGACCTTGTAAATGAGTATGGCAAGGTAAATGGAAAAGAAGCCGTTGTAATGATAAAGCAGCATCCAAGGGATTATCTTGATTACAACAAGCTTTTCCCAGATCAGATAATTCTGGCTGGAACATTCCCTATGGAAATGCTCAACTTTATAAAAGGGTTAAAATTTGATAGACTTGTTTCTGTATACACAGTTGTAGATTCAATAAAATTTGTGGACGAGAAGCTTTTCCTTGGCGATGATTTCATGGACAAATATGAAGCCCCTGAAATCCACAGAATTAACGAGCAGATCAAGGATTAAGTGAAATTACATATGATAAGATAAAGAGTCAGTTAAAACCATAGAATTAACGAACAAATAGAGACTAATGGAAATCATATGTGATAAGATAAAAAACTTATTAAATCGATAAGATTACTAAACAATTCAAGAGCTAATAAAGATAACATATTAGAAAACAAAACATCACTTAATCTATGTAATCAAGGATTGAATGAATTTACACAGTAGAAAACAAAACATCATTTAATCTACGTAATCAAGGATCGAATGAATTTACACAATAGAAAAAACAACATTTAATCCACTAAACAAGTAAGCAGCACAAGGATTATATGAGAACAGAAAAATACATCACAGAAGCCACAAAATAAAAAGTGAGTGATGTAAAAAGGCGGTATGTATGAAAAAAATTTTAGACAAGATGGTAGTTCTGCTGGACAAAAAGCAGAAGAGGCAAATGGTGGGAATCGTATTTCTCATGCTGATTGGAGGTATCCTCGAGTCACTGGGAATTGCAATGATAGTACCTGTAATGCAGATAGTTGTTGACCC
>JAILEJ010000155.1 GCA_024688095.1 Butyrivibrio sp. | reverse complement strand
GTAGTGCCGGTAAACCAATCGGCTTATTAAAGTACGCTTCATACCAGAGCGTATAAAAAGAGCACGCTAGAAAATTCCTAATTATGGGCATGAAAAAGGGGCTTCGCTCAGATGATTAATCATCTAAAGCGACAGCCCCTTGAAATGAAATACTCAAAACTGATATCATCATATTCGCAAAATCTAAATTATTGTATCATCATCGCATCTAAATAATATTTCTACCATCATATCCGTCAAGTCTAAATTATTGTACTACCATCACATCTGTAAAATCCTAATCATATCCTTATGATCCTATACAGTTTACTATACATTTTACTTCACAGTTATCTTACACTTTGCTGTGTACTTTCCATCTTTGGTTTTGACAGTTATCACAGCCTTGCCCTTCTTGACAGCTGTAACTTTTCCCTTTTTATCAACCTTTGCAATCTTCTTGTTACTACTCTTCCAGGTTACTGCCTTGTTTGTTGCATCAGAAGGCTTTACATTTGCTTTAAGCTTAAATGATTTTCCAGCCTTTAAAACCTTGCTTGTCTTATTAAGCTTTACACCTGTTACCTTTACCGAATCAGTGACTGTAACTCTAACAGATGCGCTAAGTCCTCCGTCATTTGAGACAGCATCAATAGTTGCTGCGCCTTTCTTCTTTCCTGTTACTACACCGCTTTGTGAAACTGCAACAACTGAACTGTTGGTAGACTTCCATGTAAGACTCTTATCTGTTGCATCTTCCGGATATATGTTTACCTGTAACTGATACTTCTGCCCAACACCAATGGTAACCGCTATATCTGTAAATTCAATTCCTGTGACAGAAGCAGTTCCAGTTTCGTCATCTGACTCAGTACCAGCCAAAACAGTATTACCTATGCCACTTCCATATGGAGCAAGAACTAATAATAAAACGCTTAATCCCAATGCAGTAATTCTTCTTAATACAGTAATCATTCCAAATTCAGAAACGTTTCTTAATAATCTTCTCATTGGCATTTCCCCCTCATCTGCTAATTCTTTATTAAGCAAAACTACATATCTACTAATTCATTACTAAACAAATCTTCATACATACAAATTAAATACTAAATTGCCAATTCATCTAAATATTAAATATAATTCACTATTTATATCTTACTCAGACAACTTAACTACCACTACTCCATCTATCATCTGAACGCTCCCCGCCTGAGGAAAAAGAGGCATATTCTGTACCTGCTCATTTACAGCAAGCACCTGGTATGTATCAATATCACATCGTTTGTATTTAATCCCTAGAAATTCCTTGAATGTAAAAATCCATGTTGCCTGGGCACCATTTACATCGTCCCATATACATCCATACGATGGTACTGTCCATGATATACTTGATAATAGATTCTTTTTTAATTCCGGATAATTTCCAGCCTCCATGTTTCCTATAATGCACACAGTTGGAACTTTGATTTTTTTAGAATCAGTTTCAGAAGATCCGATAACCTCATCTATTTCGGAACTTATCTTAGATGCAACTGTATATGTTTTATTATAAGATGCTTTCAGATAGCTTTCAGCATGAAATGTCATCTGCACATTCATAACTATAAAAAGAAACAGAATACAAATCCCAATATAATTAAAAATCTTGTTTGACTTTAAAAATATATTTTCCTTAAGTAATATATTCGATGAATCTCTATTACTTAATTTCTCTGATAAAACTCCATATAAACTCATATCCCCTAATCTATCAAGAATAATAACAGGAATCAGAAATACATAGTTCATTGCTGCAAGTACAAGTGCCCCTGTCGTATCATAAATTGAAACTCCCGGTGCTACTATAACCATAGCCATAGCACAAACAGGAACTAATAATGTCAGAAAAATACATATACAACGATTCAAAAAACTATTAGATTTCTTAAGATATATTACAAGTAAAACTATTCCAAGAATAAAAACTGCTATATTTATAAATCTTCTTTGAATGAATAATACAACATATTCATTATTAACAAGCTCTGTACCAACAAAATAATTTGCAAATTCTTTATAACAGCTTATTATTCCACACAAGATTTGCTTTATCCCAAGAATTCCCATTGAGGAAAACCCTCTGCCAGAATCTGCCTCAACTCCAGTTGCCATAAGAACAATCTTATTAACTATCAAATAAAAAATAATACCTATAAGAACTACGAAGACATATACTAAGATATCTTTTATTACGAACTGTATTCCAGATTTGTTCTCATCTGCATTCTTATAAAGGCCACGCTCACTAATTGAAAAAAACACATATAACAAGCCTACAATAAGTAAAACCTGCAGATATGCTTGATACGTACCAAGTGATATGACAATAGCACAAATCCCCAGAACATATTTATGCTCAGTAATAAGCCATACTGCTAATATCATCAAAGCCTGCGCAATCATATAATATATAAAGCAGTAATAATAGGTCATACCACTAAGCATATGCGGTGAAAACATTATTATAAGACCTATAATAATCGTTAAAACTTTATTTCTTATATTGAAAATAGCGCTTATCATAGTTCCTGAAAGAGCTGAAAGAATTATACTCAGAATGGCTGTTAAAGACGGAACAACTGCATTTCCAAATATCACCTGCCATATACCAACCATAAATCTGCCCAATGCTATCTCCCATTTATAAGAACTTTTATAATATAGTCCATTCCAAATAGCATCAGGATTAGGAATTACATTTATAATATAGCCTGAATAAGCTACCAGACCAATTATAATAAGTATTCCAAATTCATATTTATAACTCGATAACTTCTTCAACATAGGCTCCCCATCTTTATAAGTACAATACCCTTTAAATGATACTATTATCAAAAATAGCTTATCTCTTTAACATACCATTCATCATAAATATGCAAGCTTCCTCAACATCTCAATCATTTAAGCATTTCTG
>JAILEJ010000249.1 GCA_024688095.1 Butyrivibrio sp. | reverse complement strand
ATGGAAGCTCATGCTACAGACGGACTTGACTATTCCGGAAAATGCTTCATTTCAAATTCAGCTTGCCTTGAAGATGCAAAGTATGTTGCAGAGCTTGTAGAAGAGAGATTTCCTAAGCTTGATGGTACTGTTATTATAAATGACATCGGTACAACAATTGGAAGTCATACCGGTCCTGGTACAGTAGCTCTGTTTTTCTGGGGCGATGAGAGAGAACTCTAATTATTAAAAGCCTGTAAATATTAGATGAGTGTATCATTTAATATTCACAGGCTTTTTATTTAATGTTATAAATTCGTTTTCTAAGATTATATCAATTTTATAGAGATATAAATCGTTTTGTTGTTTCATCGAGCTTTTCTGTTACTTCAGTATTCTGATCCATAGCTTCGTTGATTTCTTTCATTTCTCCAACCATATTAGTTGCGTTTTCTGCAGACATTCCTATTGCCTGAGTACTTTCATTTACAGAATTTGTTATAGAAGAAATTGCGTCTGCCATTTCCCCCATAATATCATCAAGGTTTTGGGCTTTATCTGTAAAGGTGTCGAGAAGATTGCTGATAATATTTGCTGTGTTTTCGTATTTTTCTCCTGTCTCAACAAATTCGTCATAGTCAGAAAGGACAGTAGTATTGATAAAATCCATAACTTCCTGCGCATTTGCTGCAAGGTTTCTAACTGCAAGAGTAACCTCATTTGAAATATTCTGAATGTTTCCGGCTGTTTGCCTGCTGTTTTCTGCAAGTGAACTGATTTCGGTTGCAACAACTGCAAATCCTTTTCCGGCTTCGCCTGCCCTTGCTGCTTCTATAGATGCATTGAGTGCAAGGAGATTGGTCTGACCTGCTATATCAAGGATAACGGTAGTTAGTTCATTGATTTGTGAAACTTTTTCACTGTCCTGAACTGATTTATCAAGTACCTGACTAAGTTCCTGCATTTTTTCACCTGTGTCAGATTTTTTCTTGGTAACCTTTGACTTTATCTGATCAGCTTCCTGTTTTATATCCGCAGCAGTTTTTGTTCCGTCATGAGCAGCAACTGATATATCATTTGCAGCTGATTTTACATCTATAACTCTGTCGTTAATGGAGGTAACGGTTGCTGATACAGTCTCCATGCTTGCAGATAATTCTTCCATGGCAGCAGAAGTATTTGTAATATTATCATTCGCAAGATGCAGCTGTGATGTAACATTTTCAGAAGATTGTGTAAGAACATAAGAGCCGTCTTTTACTTCCTTCATTATTCCCTGTAGAGTTTCAATAAAATGATTTAGTCCATTTTTTATAAGTAGAAGTTCTGAGTCTGTTTTTGTTTTTATTCTTACTGTAAGATCACCCTTGTTACTTTCGATATCATTTATGATATTTGTAAGTTCATCTGATATGTTTTGAATCTTTTTAATTATTGTTTTATATGAGACAAGGAAATTTATAGCAATAACAATTATGAATACAAACATTCCGATATTTGCAACTCTTAAACCACTTTGGTAAAGAGAATTCATATAATTATTACTTGCTTCTGCATAGTCGGATATGGCTTTATCAATTACTTCGCAGCTATGTGATATAGCAACCTTTTGAATTTCCGCACGTTCAAACAGTACATTCATAGCATTAGAAGAATCACCTTCATTGATATAGCTCATTGAAATATTGAGCTGATTTTCGAGTCTTGCATATTCTTCCTCAATTTCAGTTAGAGCTGTGGCAACTTCCTCATTCTCTGTGTTTTCAAATGTGGCTTTGAGGGCAGAGATGTCTTCTGATACTTCAGCTTTTGCTGATTCTATAACTGGTGCGAGTGCATCTCTGGTTTCAACTGCATCTGCCATTACATAACCTGTTACCTGGTCAAAAAGATTTGTTACATCTGATTTTAGTTCTGATTCAGTTGTACTAAGTCCTAGTACATAATTTGACATATCTTTACTGGAATTAGTACTTGTTTTCATTGAAGTTATAATAAAGGCCATAACAACAATGAATGCAACAAGAAGAAAGATATTCATTGCAGTTAGCTGAAATTGAATTGTCTGCGTCAGTTTTGGTTTTGTAAGGATTGCATTATTATTTTTTTGTTCTTTACTCATTTATTACTCCCTCCATTTCAGTTAGATGTATAGACTTCTGAAGCTGCTTTTTTCAAGGCAGTGACAAAACCATCTGCATCATATTTGCCATCAGCATAATCATAAAAACAAGGGGCTATATAATTTTGAGCAAAGCCTTCTTTCATATCCATCCAATGCCAAGAGGAGGTTTTACTGTTTGAAAGATATTCTGAAATAATAGCAGCAAAGGGATCTGAAGCAATATAGCTGCATGATTTAAACGGGCTTACAAATCCGGCCTCTTCGACAAGTATTTTTTGTCCGGCATCACTATAACAAAATTCAAGAAAAACTTTTGAAGCATCAACATTTCCTTCTTTTACAACAGCCCACCAGGATGGAGAGTTGGTAAGAATTGTTTCAATACCATCTTCAAAAGCATAAGGAGCCATTCCAACTTCAAAGGAACCGGCTTTTTCATAAGCTTCTGAATCTGCGCCTGTAAGAATAGTACCTATCCATGAACCCTGAGTTACAAAAGCATATTTTCCAGATGCAAATCCCAGTACCTGATCATCATAGGTTCCTTTTGTTAAAAGAGCTGGGTCAGAATATTTATTTAATAAACCTATAAAATCTGCATAAGCTTTGATTCTGTTATCATCTAGAGAACCTTCCTTTAGCATATCTATATATGTTGTATCATTTCTGTTTAAACCTTCATCAAGATATGCACCAAAAAGGTGATTTCCTGATGACCAGTAGAGTTCGTCTTTTTCTGCACAGTAACCAACTACTGCTGTAAGTCCAAGACTGTCCTTTTTTTCTTCTAATGTTGCGAATGCTGTTTCATATGCTGAAGGACTTGTCAGGGTATCTGGATCAATTCCAGCTGCGTTTAATATATCAGCATTGTAAGCAAGACCGATAGCTTCTGTAGTATATGGGAAACCCAATGTTCCATAAGTTGAATCTACAAAGGCTGCATCTGTATCCTTTGTCCAGGACATATCACTAAGGTCTGCCAGAAGTCCTTCCCATTTTTCAAAACCGCTTGATTCACAAGTAATAATATCTGGCATAGTATCTGCAAGATAGTAGCCTTTTATTGTTGACTGAATGTCGACTCCGGAAGGAATGGTTTCAATTTCAGCAATAATTTCTGATTGGCTCTTATTAAAAGCATCAGCAAGAGCTTTCATCTGAGTTTCTACTTCACTTTTACTATTAATTATTCTTATGGTTGTGGTTTCTGTTGAAGTGGTTTCAGATTCTGCTTCTTTGTCGGAACAGGCAGTTAATATAAAAGTCCCGGCCATTAAAAGAGTAATGATTTTTCTTTTGTTCATATTTTTTCCTCATTTCTTCCTGATTAAACTATATAATTGTGAATTATACAGTTATGAATAAAAACATGATTATAATAAGAGTATAGGAATCCGATTTTTATTGGATTAGTATATTATTAGTATAAATATAAAAGTCGTATATTTGATAAAATGTTTATTAAAAGACAGTTAAAATATATAAAAAGAACAAAATTATAGAAAAATCTATTTCAAATGTTGTCTTTAATCCTTTAACGTATTAAAATAGATATTGTTGATTTAATAGGAAAGGTAGGAGTATAAATGAAACAATTGATGCTTGGCAATCAGGCTGTTGCCAGAGGGTTATACGAAGCTGGCGTTTGCTTTATATCCAGTTATCCGGGAACACCTAGTACCGAGATTACTGAAGAGGCTGCCAAATATGATGAAATTTATTGTGAGTGGGCACCAAATGAGAAGGTAGCTATGGAATCAGCTTTTGGTGCATGTCTTGCAGGTAAGAGATCTTTTTGTGCACAGAAGCACGTAGGTCT
>JAILEJ010000085.1 GCA_024688095.1 Butyrivibrio sp. | reverse complement strand
TCAATATCCATAAAAATAAGGCAGGAAGGGGTATTATTTATTTCACTTGTCTTTAGTGTCTCTTCCAGTTTATTCTCAAGCTCCCATCTGTTATATATTTTAGTAAGCTGATCGGTATAGGCAATCTTTCCAAGCTCTTTGTTCATAGCATCGAGCTCTAATGACGTAGTCTCAAGGAAATAAAGTATCCTTTCTACAAAAGGTATATAATCTCTATCATCTAATTCATCTGTCTCATCAATATAATTAAGACATGGCCTTATTACATTACTTTGAGGCCCGTTCTCCGTTAATCCAACTGCTACAAGTGCACTGTTCAATGCTCCTCCTGTTCCGGATTCTGTATAAAAAAGCTCAGCATATCCTATGGCCACAGAAGCTTCAGGACAGATTTCTATATAAGGATTGGTATCATTAGATGCCTTTTCTTTTAAAAACCTTGCACGATTTCCACACTGGAATAAAAATAAAGCTTCCGGTTTAAAATCCTGAATACCTTTTATTGACTTATTTATAACATTACTAAGATTGTCTTCATTACCATAAGATAATCTAAATGTTTCTCCCTTTGCAACATCTGAAATCAATCTAATTGATCCATCTTCTCCATATCCAGAAGGAATTCTGGCAATAATGCAATCATTTCTATGAAAAATCAAAGGAAACTCGCATACATTCTGAACAAAAAACTTATTCGGTCTTACCTTAAGATATTTTGAATAAATATCTATTGCCGGCTTATTATCTATCATTGAAATAACATTATCGCCTTCTGTTTTGGTGACCATCATCTCAAGGCCGATTTCCTTAAAACCAAGACAGTTATCCATATACAGGCCAAGTGACTCGCTTTGAAAAATAACAACTACTATTCCATTATTATTGACTCTTTTGCCATAAACATTATCAGAATTAAGCACCCTTATGCTTCTGCCTGCTTTTGCACCAAACATAGGAAGATTATGGTGCCTGAACTCATTAACAAATGAATGGATAACAAGACTATTACATGAATAGCATATCTGCATGCACTTTGCATTAGGAATAAACTGCAACTGTTCATTTATAATTCTTCCAGCTACAAATCCAGTTGCATCATGCATATCAAAGTCCATTTCAATGAGCTTTGTTTTTTGAAAGTAAGTGACATTTAGCTCAACCGGATTATCTTTTATATCATACTTTTCATCTGCTATATTTGCGCATGTTATACCAATCAAAATACCTCTTATGCAATGAGCATTAATATACTCTACGAATGCTTCTTCATCTGCATCAACTTTAGGATTGTACATTTGCAAAAGCACACCACTGGCTGTTTTATAATTATCATCTTCAGTTATTTCATAAACTATATCCTTTAGTTCATCTAATGTATGAAATGTATATTTTTTCTGAATCATAGGTCATCCGCCTTTTCTTAAGTGATTCATTTACTAAATATCAATAATAATTATACCATTAATAAAAATATAAATTATTAAATTACCGTAAACAAAAAGCTGTGAAACACACATTTTCACAGCCTTTTGGAATAACGATTTATATTCGTTAATTTAATTATAATTATACATTTTTATATAAAAATATTAAATAAATTTAACTGCAGTTCCATAAGCAAGTACTTCTGCAGCTCCCTGCATTACTGAAGATGATCCAAATCTTACTCCTACTATTGCATCTGCTCCAAGCTTTTCAGCTTCATCCACCATCCTTTTTGTTGCAATCTGTCTGGCTTCAACAAGCATTTCTGTATAGCCTTCAATTTCGCCACCCACAAGTGTTTTCATTCCAGCCATAAAATCCTTTCCCAGATTTTTGGACTGAACTATAGTTCCTTTGACAACTCCTATTACCTCAAAATTCTGTCCAGGAATATTCTCAATACTTACTAGCTTCATTTAATTCCCCTCCTTCAATCTCCTTTAATCTCTGCTTAAGCGCAAGGATAACACCAGCTATCATTGATCCAAACAGTACTATACTAAATATAAGAAATCCAAATGGCATTTCAGGATCCGCAAACTTTGCCCAAATCATAATAATAATCATTGCAAGCATAAACATTATAAAAACCGCTGCCGCGATAATCGGTGCCCGTTTTGATTTTTTTATATCCGTCTTTTTTACATCCATAAATCTAACACCACCTTTCTCAAGAGTTCTCATGTCATCAAGGTAACGACTGGTATTTAGATTCTCAAAACTTTCATCTGCCTCAATCATCTCCTGACACATTTCTTTCATGATATCTAGTTCATGCATTCTATGCTTAAAATGAGAAATATGTCTATCGAGAAAATCATTTAATGATTCCTGATTTTCTTCAAGTTTCCGGATTTCTTCAATAGGTACATCCAACCTTCTAAGTAACTTTATCTTATTAAGAAGTTCAACATCTTTAAGGCTGTATTCTCTATATCCGTTATCTTTATTCCTGTCCGGGCAAATAAGTCCCTGATCCTCATAAAACCTTATATTCTTCTTAGTAATTCCTACCAGTTCCTCTACCTGATTAATTTTCATGTTATCTCCATTACCAGAGACAAATAATAATGTTTCTATTTCTACTAAAGCAAGTGGAAACGATTATTATGTCTCTCTTTTAGATTTGGCCTCGTCTCTAATATAAAAGTAAACCTTCCACATTGTGGAAGGTCAATAGTTTTTTTGAAAAATTGATAAAAATTTTTACCCCATTATAATATCAGCAGTTATACAATCAGCAACTGAAACAAGGTCCCCCGGGGCAAGCTCTATCTGAAATCCAACTTTACCACCACTTACAAATATTTTGTCACCTTCATGTGCTGTTTCATGAATAAATGTTTTAAATTTCTTTTTCATTCCAATTGGGGAACAGCCACCATGGACATATCCAGTAAGTGGAAGAAGATCTTTTTGTTTTAACATACTAATTGATTTCTCTCCAGCTGCCTTTGCTGCTTTTTTTAAATCCAATTCTTCGCAAACAGGTATAACAAAAACATAGTATTGTCCTGTCTTTCCCTGTGTAACAAGTGTTTTGAATACTCTTTCAACATTTTCTCCAAGTATCCCTGCAATCTCTTCCCCTGTCATTCTAGGGTCCTGTTCATATGTATGTTCTTCATATTCTATTTTCTTACTATCAAGAACTCTCATAACATTTGTTTTATCTTTTCCCTTATCTGATCCCATTACTCTTTTTAATCCTTTCCTGTCTATTACATCATTTATCATATGATGTTTAACTTTTGAATCATAATGACAAAAAGTCATCGTTATTATTGGATAAAAATTAATGTAGTCTTTCTAAATGCTGTAATCATACGAATAATTGCTGAATAAATCAATCCTAAGCAATATATATACACAGCTGTGTTTGCATTTCTTATGAAAATTATGCAAATAACAGCAAGTGCTATATTTACTATTCCATGTATCAGCTGTAATTTCCACGACCTGGCACCATATTTATGTGATTCGTATACTCTCAAAATATCTACAAGACCTGAAAAAGCATGTATTATTATTAAATACATAAGTATATAAATAGCAGGAACATCAGTAAGTGACCCCGCCAAAAAACCAAAATCGAGGATAATAACACCTTTTATTAAGGTATTTTTTCCTCCAACCATATATCTGGCCATTGTAAAATAATATATAAGTATTTTTAATCCATAAAATATAAGTCCAAGAGAAATAACTAATATTATGATTGGATACGAATCCTGCGGTACAAGCATAAGTATTATCGCAAAAATAAGCATAGTAAATCCTGATAAAAATGATTTTATTTTCTGAAGTCTGGTCATATGGCACCTCCTTCTGAGCTAATACTTTTAGCAAATCCCGCTAATATATTACCTGATTTAAAAATCTCACTTGTTACCATACTTTTCTGCAAGATGGCTCCATCAAAGAATTTTCCTAGAAAAGTAATATTTTTTTGTTCCTTAGATGCATCTATATATTCACTCTGATATTTCTCAAGATCAAAATCTTCAATACTTTTTCCTGAAAGTTCTTCTCCAAATGCCTTCCAATCATCACAAGCAAACAGTTGACGTTTTCTAAGTATCATATCTATTCTGCTTTCCCACTCTGCTATTGCCTCAAAATCATATTTATCAGTCTCAAAATTATCTATTTCGCCTTTTAGATATTTCATTGCATATATCATCTGGCAGAATGCTTTACGATAATCAGATGGATTATCTTTAATTATTTCTTCATACTCTCCCCATGCCGGAAGATATTTATATTTAATAAAACTATAATCCGGTAAATGTCCTGCTCTTCCATGACCAAGATTCATTATAGAATTTTCTTTTCCCTGATGAAGGCTGTTTGTATACAAAAGCTTTTCCAAATCATCAGGAGTACCTGGATTATGTCTAAATTTTATCTTTCTCTCTTCATCATTATCTGATATTTCATAAAAATAATCGTTTGTGTTATTTATTACTAAAGATGGTGTACCTGCAAAGTACATGTGAGCCCAGGTATCAGCAAGCACGTGCATAGCAATTCCTATATGCTGTAAAGATTTATCTTTGGCAAGTTCAATAGTTTTTACAAGTAAATCACCATTTGGACCGCATATAAGCCTGTATTTATTCATATACCTTTTATTTCTGTGCTTAAGTTTTGCATACAAATTCTGCGGCAAAAAATGAAATGAAGACCATATCCTTGTGATATCCTGAAGTCCTATCATATCAGTTCGTGCATCCATCATCTCAAGCTGCAGTTGTGTGGTAGCAGCATTTAATGGGCCTCTTAATTTGGAAAGAAGAGTTCTTGAACACATATCTACAAACTGAGCGCTATAACAGATATCAAGGCTTTCCTCATGTGAATACCCGGCAATATATGCAGCACAATAAGTTGCATAATAATGAAAATCTTCCTGCATACTTACACCTGCCTTATCTTTTTCTCTAAACTACCAACTTTTATGGTTGAATAAATAAGCTGAATCATAAGAATAGTAAGCGTGATATCAACGATAACTGATATAAACTCTGTATCCGATATATCTCTTACTTCACCGGTAAAGTATTGCGGTATTCCCAGGGCTATGACTACTGCGCAAAAGGCTGTTACCACAAGAAAATATTTTTTGTTGGAATTACCTTTACCATATTTGATTGCGCGCTGGCCTATATATATAAACCAAAAACTAAAAAATAAGCAAAAAAGTATAATAGTTATATATACAACTGTCTTAAAAATAATGATTTCATTTTCATCTGTTACTTCATCAAACAAAATGTTATCTACTGAATGATCCCAAAATACAAGTATCATAATCTTTAAAATTTCCCAGATTCCCAAAACCTGTATACCTCTTCCGCAGATAACAATATCATCCCGATATCGCCGTATTAGTACATTTATATCTTTCATGCAAGTTCCCTCTCAAAAATATCAAGAAAAAATACTAATAATAATTATAGTATTTTTTTATTGCCATTTCTACTTATGGTGTATATAATATTTTTTGCAATATAATTGTTCTAAATGTTTTATGAAGGAATTTTAATTGTATGAAGAAAAGAATTATTATACCGGTTGTTATTGTTGTACTCCTTTTATTTATTGATATTGCAGCTGGAAACTATCTTGTTACTTTTGCAATAGCAAGAAAAGACGGTGTCAATTCAAAGGTGGCACCTGAAGCAATTACCAAAACGGACGAAGAGCTTATAATTGAAGAAAATGTCGAAGAAATGTCTGCTGAGCTTGAAGAATGGTTAACTACTGTGGATGTTACTGAAACAAATATAACATCTGACGATGGTCTTAATCTTGTAGCTGACTATTTTAATGTTAATGCAAATAGTCATAAATATGCTATTATTGTCCACGGCTACACAGGGCAGCGCATTCACATGCGTGCATATGGAATGTATTATGCAAAGCAGGATTACAACATTTTGATGCCGGATCTTCGTTCTCATGGTGAAAGCGATGGTGACTATATAGGCATGGGATGGCTTGATAAAGCTGATATTGTAAAATGGATAGATACACTTATTGAAAAGGACCCTGAAGCAGAAATTGTTTTACACGGAGTATCTATGGGTGGTGCTACAGTCCTTATGACTTCAGGAGAAGATCTTCCTGACAACGTCAAGGCAATCGTAGATGATTGTGGATATACTTCTGTATGGGATATATTTGCAGATGAAGTAGCATATCTTTTCCATATTCCTACATTCCCAATCCTTAATACAGCAAGCATAATCTCCTCTATACGAGCAGGCTACAATTTCACAGATGCTTCTGCTATAGAGCAGGTAAAAAATACAAATGTTCCAATTTTCTTTTCTCATGGATCACTTGATAATTTTGTTCACACTGATATGGTCTATGAATTATACAATGCATGTCCTACGGACAAGGAAATATATGTTGTAGAAGGTGCAGGTCATGGTCAGGCTATGTATCTTGATCCTGAAACATACTTTGGCAAAGTTTTTGCATTTATTGGAAATTATGTTGATTAACAAAAAAGAGTTTTAGACATATTGTGTCTAAAGCTCTTTTTATATAAGTCATCTTCACATTATTTTTGTTATTATTCTAATAGCCTCATGCTTTTCGAGATTACTTTACAGTAACGGCTTTTCCTGAATTTTTCTTTTTAAAGCATTTCTTATATTTTGCTATATATTTTGTATTTTCAGACTTTTTCCCAACCTTTACTTTTATAGTCTCTACTGATGAATTCGTAAGGCATCCCTTCACATTTGATTTTGTAAGGTTTGTTGTCTTTAGGATTATTGTTTTAGCTTTGCTTCCGGCAAAGGCTTTGGACTGAATTTTAGAAACATTTTTGCCAATGGTGACCTTTTTGATCTTCTTACCTGTAAAGGCCTTAGCACCTATGATAGTTACATTATAGGTATACCCGTCTTCTAGCGTAACTGTATCAGGAACTGTCACATTCTTTTTATTACCAGCCTTTGTAAAAGTAACTGTTCCACTTTCTGTAGATGTTGCCACACCTGTAACAGAATATGTATTTGCTGAAACAGTACATGTATCACCGGCTACAATTGAAGATTCTGTAGTATCGCCTGTAGATGAACTATCACTTGATGAACTGTCACTTGATGAACTGTCACTTGACGAGCTGCTGCCTGATGAACTGTCACTTGCAGGTGTTCCTGTAATTGTACTTACGCCCGGGCTTCCGCTTGAATAGCTTGTACTTCCTACTGTAAGTGTATGCCCATTATAATTTATGTTTCCTGTACCAGAAACCGAACTTACTGTACTGTCTGCGCTAAGTACCCACGTAGCACTGTCAGCAAATGTGACATTAACTGTTCCAATTGATGAAGAAACTGAAGAAGAATCCCTGTGCGCAGTAATACTTCCACTTGTTGCACCTGTCCATGTAGTTGTTCCGCTAAGATTCAGATTAGCTGTAGAATCACTTCCAACAAGCACAATTCCGCTCATAGTCTGGTTTGTAGCATTAACTGTAGCAACATTATCAAGTCCACTCCACGCATCATCGCATACTGATAGTAATACTCCCTCAGAATCTGTATTATTAAGTGACACATTACTTAATGTAATAGCCGCACTTGTATTTGTTACATGAAATACATGACCTGATGTATTATTCAGTGTTCCGCCTGTCATTGTAAAAACACTTGCTCCATCAGTAGCATCACCTGACATTGACTGATATAGGAAAACAGCATTTTTAAAGTAATCCTGACTTCCAAGTGTCGTATTACCTGCATTAACAGTGCAGTTATTTAATACAACTGTATTTCCGCCTTCATTAACAATTCCCTGAGACTTGGTCGAGGTAAGTGTTGCATCATTAATCGTAATAGTTGCTGTTGCATATACTGCAGGAGAACCTGTTCCGCTTGTCTTATAGGTTCCGCCTGTTACATCTACTGTGCCTCCGCCTCTGTCAGACCTTATGGCAGCAGATGAATCACCTGATGTATCTATCGTAAGATTTGAAGCCTGTGTAACTCCTTGTCCAGTAGTCATTATTCCGCCAGATCCATTGCCTGTAGTAGTGATTGTAGAGTCAGATATTACAACGGTTGTACCATCACCAGAAGTAGCATTTGTTGTAGCATTTCCGCCATAGCTAAATACTCCATTTGCACCTGGAGCAGATGTAGTTACAGTAGCACCTGTTATGGTTGTTTTACCACCGCCCTTACACATAACGGCAGAATTTATACCATAAAAGCTCTCATCATCACCGGCACTGGTTCCACCTTCTTTTGTCACGGTAGGACTCGTAAGCGTTACCGCATCAGAAGTTTTTATTAAAACAGCATTCTGACTCGCAGTAGTTGAGCTATACGTTTGGTTTTCTGTTGTAGTAGCAGACGTTATCTCAGTAGCACCACTCCATGTAATACTACTACTGCTGCTTCCGCCACCACCGCCGTCTCCGCCTGGTTCAGAATAAACATATTTATTTATAGCTGAAACAGACACAGTTGTAGTCATACCCGTAACACATACACATGTCATAAGTGCAATTATTGAGCTACTTTTTCTTAAAAAATCCCTTCTCTTCATAATCTGCCTCGTTTCTTTTTGTTGATAGTTATTTTCCCTCAGCAGTTCCATATTTAAAAATCAAGTCTTCAATGCTACATCTAATTTCACGACATAAATATATATATCAGATTTCCAATAATACATCTAATTTCTCAGCATCAATATTGTAAAATGAAATATCTATAATAAATAAAATTTCCTTTTCCTCTCCTGACTTTAAAAACACCTTTTTAAAGTCTGCCAGCCACCTAACCGGCATATCTTCTGAGCTGTCTTTACAGGTCAGATATATTTTTACAACTTCACCACCTTCCATTTCTCCTGTATTTTTGATGGAAACTTTGCACCTGATACCCACTTCAGATGAATCCTTTTCTATTAGTTTTGCATTAAATGTTGTATAAGAAAGGCCATAGCCATAATTAAATAAAGGCTCGATACCTTTTTTATCAAGTAATGTATATCCATGAAAATAGTCATAATACTGACTCTTATTAGTCCAGTCTATTTCCTGGAGATCACTTTCACTACGTGGTATCACAAAAGGTAGCTTCCCTGATGGATTGACCTCTCCAAACAAAACTTCCGCAATTGCATTTCCACCTTCCATACCAGGATAATAGCAAAAAAGAAGTGCGCCGATTTTATCTATAAAATCTTCAACAGCTATAGTGCTTCCACCTTCAAGAAGTACAATAGTATCACCTCTTATTTCTGATACAGCATCTATTATTAATCTATCTCTTTCCTGTATCCTCAGATTTCCGCATCTGTCTCCGCCTGGTGTATCGCCAAAGTCTTTATCATTGTCGGATGAAATCTTTTCCCCTTCTGTGCCAAAATCATTTCCCGCAACCACGACCACTGCATTTGCATCTTTGGCAAGGCGCTTACAATGGTTAAGATTTTTACCATTGTAATAAATTATTTCTGCATTTCCGCAATTATTTATTAGTCCCTGCAGAGGAGTGATCACGTATGGAGGATATACCTGACTTGATCCCTTATCTCCAATATTTGCAGAATCTGCCAGTTCACCTAGTACGACAATTTTTGATTTTTTATCTTTATACTTAAGTGGTAATACATTATCGTTTTTTAGTAAGGTTATTCCTTCCTGAGCTACTTTTTTTGAAAGCATTCTGTGCTTTTCCAGCACTTTATTAGTATCTGAAATATCTGATTTTACGTCATTTATAACACTTTCATGTGCAATTAAGGTTCGGACTATCCTTAGAGCAGCTTCATCTATTTCAGCTTCAGTTACCTGTCCATCCTTAACAGCATCCAAAAGCCTTTGTCCATAAAAACTGGTATTTGGCATTTCTATGTTCTGACCTGCTTTAATAGCTTTAACCGTATCTGTTATTCCCCAGGTAAAATCACACATTGTAAGTCCGTCAAATTTCCATTTATCTATAAGTGTGTCTTTTATCAGATACTTATTTTGTCCACACTTTACGCCTCTAAAGCTGTTATAGGAAGTCATCACCGCTCCTGCGCCTGCATTTACCGCATCTTCAAACTGCCTGAGAAATATTTCTCTTTCTGCTTTTGCATTACAATTAACATCTACTTCACGCCTGATGTTTTCCATTGAATTAAATGCAAAATGCTTAAGACAGGCAATTACACCGGTACTTTGTACACCTTCTATGATAGCTTTGCCCATTTTAGCTATATGTACTGTATCTTCTCCATATACTTCCTGGCTTCTTCCCCAACCGGGATGATATGGAACATTCAGACATATACCACCAAAAAGATTTCCCCCGGCAATTATTACTTCTTCTCCAATTGCTCTTCCAACCTCTTCTTCAAGCTCCGTATTGAAGGTAGCTCCTCTCATAACCGCAACCGGGAAACATGTGTATTTATCATTACCACAAACAACACCCCTTGTTCCATCAACAAATCTTAAAGAAGGTATGTCATTAAGACCACCGGCAACATATGGCACAGAATTATAATGTGTCCTAAACTGTTTTCTTATACTTCCAAGAATATCATCCAGACTGAGCGTTCCACTCATAAGTCCTATTTTTTCCGGAAGTGTCTTATCTGATAAAAGTCTTACGGCCTCAGCTTCAAAACCGGCTCTATATTTCTTCCAATCTTTTTTGTAATACATTAATATATTCCCCATTATAAGAATTAAAGATTTCCTTTAGCATTTCTCTTGCCTTAATGTGGTTATAATCAAGATAGCCGTTAAAGGTTCCCATTTTTTCAGTAACCACACCAACCTGCCTGAAATCCAGTGGTGTCATCCCTGTAGCTTCTTTGAAAACTCTGTAAAAAGTTTTTTCCGAGCCAAACCCGCAGCTGTCCATAATATATCCCATATTCTTATCAGTATTTTTTAGAAGTTCCTTGGCTCTGTCAATTTTTAGATCTGCGAGAATTGATTTCGCACTAACACCTAAGATTGAATTGAAATTTCTATCAAGAGTTTTTCTGCTTACACCAAATTTTTTACAGCTATCTTCAAGAACTTCCGGATCATTCAAATTTATTTTAAAATTATCAATTGCAGCTACCACAAGCTTTTTTTCATCAATAGTTTCACTGTCTCTATAATGCTTATCATAAACAACATAATCCATAAGATCTGCAAGAAGTTTATAAATTAACGATTTAAGTCTCAAAGGACTGCTATTTCCACCATTTATATCTTCATATACTATTCTTGCAAGAAGTCCGTAAATATATTTATAGCCGCAGTCTATCTCTTCTCCACTGGCACTGTTTAGATAAAAACGTATTTCTCCATCATCATTTTCCAAAAGAGATTCCTCAAATTGCAAAAACATGCATAGGCATTCATTGTCATCTATGCTTCTATATGAGTGCATTTCATTGGGATTTACTAAAACAAGGTCTCCTTCAGAAAGTAAATATTCCTCAGCTCCTATTTTCGCAGCTATTTTTCCGCGCAATACCCCTACAAGTTCATATTCACCATGCCAGTGAACTGTACTTACTCTTATGGATGCAACAAAGCTGTTTATAGGCACCTTATTTTTTTTGTTAATTGACTCATATACCGAATAATCCATCAGCACCCCGTTTATATCAAATCTAAAATAAATAATTTAAAAATATTATACCAAAAGGCCATCCCGATTTATTTAAAAACGGGATGACCATAAAAATTTAATATTCTATTTAGTGATTCTTTTTAGCTCTTACCTCTTTTAATCCTGCTTCAATCTGTGGATAAATCTTGTCAAGATTGCAGAAGAATAATGTAATAAGTCCTATTACAATAAGAACAGCAGGAACAATTGTGTATACTGTCTTAATTCCAGCAATAGTTGCAGCAGTCTGAGCTTCAAGTGAGCCTTCGTATGCTGCCCATGCAAGGCCCCATCCAACAATCGCTGAGCCAAGACCTGCACCTACCTTCATTCCAAAAGAAGTTGCTGAATTTGTAAGGCCATCAAGTCTTACACCTGTTTTCCATTCGCCATAATCAATAACATCTGCTACCATTGCAAAAAGGCCTGCGTTATGAGGAATACCGCCTATACCAAGAAGAACAAGTCCGATAGCTGCAGTTGTAAAGCTCGCATCTGTAAATGCCATTATAAGAACACCTGCAAGCTCAAGAACATATCCGAGCATCATGCTCTTCCATTTTCCAAGAAGCTTGTTGATATATGGGAAAACAAGATTTCCAAGAAGCTTAGGAAGAATAAAGCAAAGTGTAAGTGTTCCCATAAGTCCTGCATTTCCAAGTACATCTCTTGCGAAGTAAATTCTAAGTCCATTATTTACACCAAGAATTGTGTAGTTTAATACGAATATTATTGTAAGTAAAAAGAAATATTTATTCTTGAAAAGGTATTTAAATGATTCTGAAACAGGCATTTTATCAGCTTTGGCTTCATTCTTAACAGTATTTTCTTCTAAATTTGTTCTCTCTTTTGTGCCAAAGAATGTGATAAGAAGAAGTGCTATAGCAATAAGACCAAAAATAATTGCCATTCCCTGCCAGCCAAATCCGGCTACAAATTTGTTACAGTTATAGTTGATAAACAAAACTGTACACATTGTTATAAAGAATCTGATTGAACTCATTGTTACTCTGTCTCTTGGATTAGGAGCTTCAAGAGAAAGCAGCGTATTATAAGCAAGGTTACATGCTGTATAAATAACAGCTGCCATGATTATATATGTTACACTTGCGTAAACAAGCTTACCTGTTCCACTTAAAAAGCCAGGAACCGAGAACATTAAGACAAGTCCAAGTCCCATCGGAATTGCAGACCATAAAATCCATGGTCTTGCTTTACCCCAGCGTGTTTTGGTCCTGTCAATGATACTTCCCATTACAAGATCTGAAACTCCATCAAGAAGTCTGCTAAGCAACATAAGTGTACCAATTGTAGCTGCAGCAAGTCCTACACTGTCTGTATAATATAAAGTCAGATATGAACCAATTGTTGTCCATACTAAATTACATCCCCCGTCACCTACAGCAAATGCTAATATTTCGCGCCATGATGGCTTTGTATTCTTCTCCATTTTTTCTTCTCCTTTTACCTACCCAATTAAATTAACTGTTAATAAAGAAACGCTACCTGTTCCCCTATAAATCAGATATAGTTCCTTATCCTCATTACCAAAAACCACTTCTGAAGATGAACATTTCCAATAGGAAATATTATTTATATCAATTGATGCAATAGCTTCTCCCCATAAAGAAGTTGCTATCTCAAATCTACCATCGCCATTTCCTTTATATACAAGCTCTACCTTTTTTGTATCCTTTAAACTGATATATTTATATCCTGCAAGACTGCCTTCTTTCATATTAGCAATGAATCTTTCCCCATCCTCGGATGTAATATATGGGAAATCCACTTCCATATTAGTACGTCCAAGTGATGATAATGCACCCATATGACCGTTTGTAAGATTACAGCAGTAAACAGCCGGATATGATGCATTTCCTGAAAGAAGTCCTTCATTCATACCTGATGTTGTAATTGTGACCTGCTTTATAAATCCGTTTTCATCTATCTCTACTCTTTCTGCGCAGGCCTGTCTGTTATACTGATTAAGGTATGTATGCCTGTGATAGAATATGTACCATTCACCTTCGATCTGTACTAATCCGCCATGGTCATTTCCAACACTCATCAGCTTATCTTCTTCTTTTCTTCCGTTATAACCAACATCTCCGTTACTTATGATAACCCCCTGGTATTCAAAGCCCTCCATTGGTTTATCGCTTGTAGCATAACAAAGCTGATGCGTATTTACTGAAGAATATATAAGATAATATTTGTCCTTAATACGTCTGATTGAAGGGCCTTCAAAATATTCATTACCTTCAAAGCTCGTTCCTCTACCATAATTAAGGCTTGGAATTACTACTTTTGGCCCCTCTTTAACAGTTAGCATATCATCTTCAAGGCTTAATACTGAGCCACCCTTTAAATCCTGCCCTTTGTATCTTGGAATATTTATCATACATGGAGCAAATCCAAAATACAGATAGTTTCCGGTATCATCACATAAAAGTGAAGGATCATAAGGCTGACCATCAGCCATTACACTTCCATCCTTGTAATGAACTCTACCATAAAATTCATATTTTCCCGCAGGTTCATTGCATACAGCAACATTTATGGAATCCTGGAACTTAATGCAGTAATAAAGATAATATCTTCCATCCGGTCCCTTAACCACATCTGGTGCATACAAAGGAAGCTTTTCGGTATTGTATGGATCCTGATCTTTGCGATAAATAACTCCTTCGAATCTCCAGTCAGATAAATCACTTACAGGAGCTGACCATGTAACATAATCCAGTTCACAAAACTCATTACCATTTTCCAAATCATGACTTCCAAACACATATACCCTGTCACCAAAAACGTGTGGTTCCCCATCAGGAATATGTTCACTAAGTGGAAGATATGGATTCATGCATTGTGTCTTCATTCCTTCTCTCTCCTTCCTGGCAACTGTAATATCAATCGCCATATTTTTAACACTTTCGTATCTTATGAATAAATTCTACAAAGAATTCTTTATACAAGGCTGTCATTTTGGTAAAAGTTCACTGTCATTTTTGGACAGATAATAATTGAATAATTTTTTATCGTCATTTTTAAGGGATTTATATCAAAAAAAATGCATATATGATAAAACTTTTGCGTGTCTTATCATATATGCAATATAAAACTCTTTTTTATAAAATATCTTCAAGCCATTGTTTTGCCAGCTCAGGCCAGATTTCAGCTTCTTTTACAGGTTCGCCACTATCTGCCTTAAAATCATCATAAGCATCAATAAGTCCCTTTTTATTTTCCTCAGGAATATCAACAGTTCCGGCTTTAACAGCCTTTACAATTTCAAATATCTGCTCCATGGTATATGGTTCTCCAAATTCACAGTTTTTCCACTGCTCATTTGAAAGTGAAAGGCCATGCTTTCCTGAAGAAAAAACATGATGTGCATGTTTTACACCTTTTTCCTTAAGTGCTTTGGCAAAAAGATAACTGTTCTCTACCGGAACAAGCTCATCTGTTACAGTCTGCCACAGGAAAACCGGCGGTGTATTCTCTGTCACATTTTTTTCCAAAGAATAATATGTAAGCTCCTCCTTAGAAGCATCAGCTCCAAGAAGTGCTATAAATGATTCCCTATGTGCATATTCTCCGGAAGTTATAACAGGGTAGCTCAGTATTGCAGCATCCGGTCTGTTTGAAATATCCTTAAGCTCATCATTTTCGTCTTTTACATCATTATAATGAACACATATAGAGCCACATAAATGCGCACCTGCTGAAAAACCGCAAATAACTATCTTATTTTCGTCAATACAGTATTCTTTAGCATTCTTTCTGATATACCTTATTGCCCTGGATAAATCTTTCATAGGCTGGTCTTTAAGAGGTTCTTTCATCAGAATATTGGTTGTGTATGTTACTACAAATGCATTGTACCCATAGTCATAAAACTTTTTGGCAACAATTTCTCCCTCTGTTGGCGATACAACACAGTATCCACCACCCGGAACAACCACCATACATGGACGAACTTTGTTGTCCTCGTGAAGATAAGGCACCATGTTTGGTACAAATCCAAAGGCCAGCGAATAATCATATTCCCCGTCTTTCCATAAATTTACTTTCTCCATCTCTACATCATTTCCTTTTTTATTTATTTAAGGCTATCTATCAGCCCTTTATACCTCACTAGTTTCTTCTACAATATTCCCCGGGCTGTTATACCTCATCAATTTCTTCATCCTCTTCAGCTCTTCTCGTCTCAAGCTTTTCAAGGTATCTGTCGAACTGAAGTTTTAAAAGTGCAGCTGTTGGAACAGCAACGAGCATACCTACAACACCACCGATAGCGCCACCACCTATTAATGCAGCAACTACAAGAAGTGGATGTACATCGACATTTTCAGACAGAAGCTTAGGATTTATGATATTTCCATCAACAAACATAATAAATGCAAGCACTACAAATCCGATCAGCATCTTGGTAAATGCTGCTGTTGGAAGACATACAATTACAAGTGTTGCATAACCAACTATTGGTCCAAGGTATGGAACCATGTTTCCTATACCCACAAATATACCCACAAGAACTCCACTTGGAACTCCAACAAGTGAAAGTGCTATTGATGACAATACACCTACTAAAAAAGCATCAAGAAACTGTCCTCTTATATATCCAGAGAAGGCATTATCTGCATCTTTCATAAATACAAGAAGCTTATCCTCTGACTTCTGACCAAATATCAAATGGAAGGCTCTTTTCCAATAGACACCAATTCGGCTCTTATCAAGCATAAAGTAAATAGAAAAAATAATGCCAAACAACATTCCTGAAAAGAAATTCTTAACTGCCTCAGTAGCTGCTGTTATTACAGGAGTCATATTTACTGTATCTATATTGTATGACTCAAGCTTACTTTCAATAAAATCCCATATTTCAGAATAGTCATTTTTTATTGTAGCAAAGGTATTTTGTATGGTTTCTACATTTAATGTTTCAACATTTTTGTATACAGCTACAATAATAAGGAATATAACAAGTGCTATACTAAGAATAACAATAGCATATGTAAAGATTACGCTCACAAGCCTTGCAGACTTATGTTCTTTTTTTCTATTAATATATTTCTCAATTCTTGTAACAATAGGTAAAAAGAGATAACTAAGTATCCCGCCTATTATCATAGGTTTTAATACCGCTGTGAATATCTTCCAAAGCTTTGACCAAAACACTCCTGTACTCAGTAATACCGCGCCAAGCCCTGCTGTAATAAGGACTGTGAGTCCTGCATAAATACAGATTTTTAAATACTTCTGATCCAGTTTACTAAAATATTTTTTCATAATTCTCCCTCACAAATTATTTATTTTAAAAATTTAATATAACTATTGTTACTTATTTGGCCTGTTCTATTGTATCAAAGTCAATACTGTTGTACATTGCCATATATTCTTCGTATTGATCCATTGTTATCTCTTCATCATTGTAAGTAAACTCGCTGTTTTCATCATAGACATCATTTTCAGAATCTTCATAGAAAGCATTTATTGAAATTCTTTCAGTAATTTCGCCTTTGGAATCATATTTAAATAGTGTAAGACACTGTCTTCCTACATGTGAAAAATCGCTGTGACCTACATAAGTATTGTCATTTCCTGTAAAAACAACACATACATCTGATGTTCCATCCCCATGATCAAGCATTATAAGCTCACCTGACCTTATATCATATATATCAAATCCATAATAATAGGTTGAAACGAGTAGTTCTGACTCACCATCATCATCTACATCATAATAATACGCTGCAGGCTCAATATCAAAGTCTTCTTTTAAATAACTGTATTTTTGAGAAAAAAGTTCTCCCTCAAATTCAAGTTCGTCATTTATATAACTTTGATAAATGATCTTATTATCAGCATCAGTATTTGCTTTACTACATCCAACAGTAAGCAATATAAAAACAATAACAATCAGAAATAACACAATTCTAACGATAATATCTTTATTATATTTAATATATGTCATCAATTCCCCTCTCTTTGTAATAACATGCTCTACAATTATAATAATAGTTTAATATACTATATTCAGCAAATATTTTTAATATCTGTTTTATTTTGATTTATTTTTCTCTAACTTTTTTCTAACATTATTGTGATATCATTTTTTATAGAATGCTTATTTATGGACCTAAAGAAATAAATTATATACGATTACCTTTTTTTATTATAAAAGATATTCTATATTATATTTTAAGGAGTAACGATTAAATGATAAAAATACTGGTTTTGGAAGATAATAGTGATTTAAATCTTACTGTTTGCAAGCATCTTACATTAAATAACTATATAGCTATAGGATGCACAAGTGCAATGGATGCCTATGATGCCCTCTATGCACAAAAAATTGATCTCATCATATCAGATATCATGATGCCTGGAGTAGATGGATATGAATTTGCCAAAAGTGTTCGCGAAGAAAACCCGGATATTCCTATCATCTTTATGACTGCCAAAGATGATAGAGAGTCCAAAAGACAAGGCTTTCAAATTGGAATAGATGATTACATGGTAAAGCCTATAGATCTTGATGAACTTCTTTTTAGAATAGAAGCTATTCTTAGGAGAGCAAATATATCATCTCAGAAAGTTCTTACAATAGGCTCATTTGAAATGAATGAAGAATCGATGACTGTCACATTAGATGGTGAGGAGATTCCCTTTACTCACAAAGAATTCCAGTTGTTATTTAAGCTTCTTTCTTATCCAAATCACGCTTTTTCACGAAATCAGCTTTTAGAGGAATTAGGTGGCATGGATAATGAAAGTACTCCACGTTCTATTGATGTTTTCATAACTAACATACGTGGAAAACTTGAAAACTGTACAAGTTTTAAGATAGCAACAGTCAGGGGAATTGGTTATAAAGGAGTCATTCTATGAATATAATAAGAAAAATTTTTACTCCGGGAAAAATCGATTCAAGAATAAATGTAAGTATTTTATCTCCAAAATCTACTATTTTAAATTCCATATTAATCATGCTTTATTCAGGAATTATTCTTGAAATATACGATAATATAGAGTTTTCTCCCGAAAACAGTTATATACTTGTCGGATCAATACTTACACTTATATTTATATCATCAGTTTGTATTGCCGCACTAACAAGTTATCTCCATTACGCAAACTATACAAAGCCTCTGCTTTATCTTGCCAATGCTGCCAAAGAGGTTTCTTCCGGAAATTATACTATTCAGCTTCCACCTCACAGAAATGATGGAAAAATTGATGAAATTGATGCCTTATATCAGGATTTCAACACCATGGTAGAAGAACTTAATTCAACTGAAATACTCAAATCCAGCTTTATTTCAAATATTTCCCACGAGCTCAAGACTCCTATAGCTGTCATTTCAAATTATTCAACTCTTCTTTCCAAAGAAAATTTATCAGAAGAAGAAAAAAAAGAATATATAAGTAAAATAAAATTAACATCCTCAGATCTCACAAACCTTATTACCAATATTCTTCAAATCAGCAAACTGGATAACCATCAGATAACTGTTAATAATGAATGCTTTGATCTAAGTGAGGAAATTGTGCAATGCATCCTTGGCTTTGAACTAAGACTTGATGAAAAAGATATAGATCTTCAGCTGGACATTCCTGATTCCTTATCCATAGAAAGTGACCCGGGCCTTTTAAAAATCGCAATTAACAATATTTTGTCCAATGCAATAAAATTCAGCGAAGACAAGGGACAAATTACCATAACTGTTAATGATGATTCTGATAATGTTTCCATAGCTGTAAAAGATAATGGATGTGGAATGACCGAATATAATATCAAGCACATTTTTGATAAATTCTACCAGGCAGATACATCACATGCCACAAAGGGCAACGGTCTTGGTCTTGCCATGGTAAAACAGATAATTAATCTATTAAACGGAACCATAAATGTAAACAGTAAATTAAATGAAGGATCAGAATTTATTATAACTCTTCCCAAAAAGACATCCTAACATTTTCCTAACAATACGCTAATAAATAACTAATAAATCTCCTATACTATTGCATCTGTAATCAAACAGCAGACAAAGTATAGGAGATTTTTTATGGAAGAGAGAGTAAAACTTACTGAAGAACAGAAACGTAAAATACAACAACTTGAATACAACTATAAAAAAGATTCTGTGAATTCAAGCTCATTAAATAATGACGAACTTTACTCCAGAGTTTTTACATTAGACTCATCTCTAAGAAAAAAAGCTCTGACAAGCGCCATTATTCTTGCTTTTACAGGTTTCATCCTGTTCATAACCGGATACAACCTATTAACCAAGCTCGAACATTCATTTTTAACAGGAGTTATTTTCTTCTGTATAGGAATGATTTCGATGGCAGCTTCCTATCCACTTTACAATAATGTATTACACAGAAATAGAAAAAAATATGCTCCTGTTGTTCTGGCTATAACCAAATTTTTAGGTTAACAAATAAAAGAAAAGAGGTATTTATTATGAAAAAAAGAACTATTGTATTAACATCAATTCTTGCATTATCACTTGCAGCTGTAGGATGTGCAGCTACACCAGCAACAGAATCAACTGAAGCCACAGCTGATGTAACAGAAACTACTGAAACCGAAGCTTTAGAAGAAACAGAATCAGAGGATACTGATACAGCTGAAGCTGAGGAAGTTGAAGAAGAAGAAACAGCAGACAGTTCTTCTACTACAGATGCAATAGATGCAGCACTCGAAGCAACTGAAGAAGCAAGTGATGAAGACAGCGAAGATTCTGCTGATGCATCTACAGAAGCTGTAACAGATCCAGATTCTCCTGATTATGTAATTGAGCTTGATCCTCAGTATAATGTATCAACTGAAGAGCTTTTAAAAACATTCCCAATTGAATATCAGACACCTGCAGAATCAGATCTTTCAAAGAAAATCCAGAACAGAATGCTTAACGGTTTTAACAGATGGAACATGGGTTATGATGCATGGGAACATTGGGGTGAAGTATTATATCATGATGACTCAATCTACAACGTAAATGGTGTTCATCTTACACTTGCCGAGTATCAGCAGGCAATGGACGTATCCCTTAAACAGCTTGACATCCAGATGGGAACCTTCAAGAATATGATTCTTGTAGATGATTGGATGGCTATACAGTACGACATAGTTAATATAGACAGAGAAACAGGCGAAGCTCATCCTGGTACAACAATGGAATTTGCTAAATTTGGTGATTACGGCGAACTTGGTGCCAAGGTTGATGAAGGCTGGGGCGGAGTTAAAAACGACAGTTATGATGGAACAATGCATTTCCAGACTGAAGAAGAACAGAAAGCTCAGCAGGAATTTATGGATGAACTTACAAGTACTGAGTTAAAAGATACAGATGATCTTGAAGAAAAATATCCTGTAGTATACCCAACTACAATTGATACAGAAATCGGCGAAAAAATGAAGGCTGCAATCCTTAATGATTTTGAAAACTGGAATCAGGGTTATGATGCATGGGATGCATGGACAGAGACTTTCTATACAGATGATGTTGCCATAAACTATCTTGGAGAGGATATCTCTATGGATGATTAT
>JAILEJ010000079.1 GCA_024688095.1 Butyrivibrio sp. | reverse complement strand
ATCGAGTTACAACTTCATATGAATACATAGGAATAACTTCTGGCGAACCGTCTGCCTTTAGCCTACGTCTAAGCATTTTTCCAGATGTTGTGGATACCACCGTCCTACTAATGGGAATCTCAATCTTTAAGATTTCTTTTTCTTCCTCGGTGATAATCTCTGCTCTAACAGAAATTGATGGTACGGTACTGTTGGCAATCAATGCAGTAACTCCTATAGCATCCTTATGCTTTGGATTTACGCCTGTAATTTCACCATCATCCTCTACTCCTAGATACAATGTTCCACCTTTGGTGTTTGTCATTCCAACAATTTCGTCAATTAAATCTGTATCCGAATATTTCTTTATATCGCTTTTAAATTCAACTATAAGATCTTCCTTCATTGGAATTGTTCGCATGATTTTTACTCCTTAATTCTAATTTAACTCAATTATAATTCGTTTTAATTCAGTTGTCGAGTTAAAATCGAATTAAAATCGAGTTAAACCATTATATCCATATAAGAGCCCTGATGTTAAAAACCATATAACAATATCCTTGATATAAATATTTTCCCAGATAGGTAACTGATAAAATATCATTGTGATCCCAAATACATATAACATTATTATTCCCCATAGTATTCTCAGTTTTGGACCACAAAATATTACTATCACATTCCAAAAACTTTTTCTAATATTCTTATGAACCATCATGTATATTAAAAAAAGTAATCCCCAAATCAGTGTCGCCCATTCCCTTGTTGTCAAGATTTCCATGTTATTTTTCTCCCTCTATCTTATTCTATCGCCACTACGCCATACTACATAATTCTAGCCTATCATGTATTTAAATATGACCGTAACTCTTAGAAACCATTTTATTCAAAGATACGTTTTTACCTTCAACAGTATCCAAACAAAAAGCACCGAAGATCTCCGCCCTTTAGCAGGATAACTTCGATGCTGTATGATATCCGTGTAAAATGATTTTTCTATGATTATGATTATGCTTGCATTCTTCTTAGAACATTATCGTTTTAATTCTCTTCTTTCGTGCTATCCTATTGTTATCAAATATGATAGATGCAAAATCTGTGAAAGTGTTCCATTCAATACACTATATTCAAAAAGCCACCAGTATCTCTACTAGTGGCTTTCAATCTTTTTCATTTATTCTTTTTTCGCGTGACAATAAAATGACAATAAATTTTGCGACCATTTTGCGACCACGCGTTTCTGAAATGCCCTATTTACAAGGCTTCCAAGGAATAGTAGTCTATTCCATCTCTATTGTACCTGGTGGCTTGGAGGTGAGGTCGTAGAATACACGGTTTACTCCGCGAACCTCGTTTATGATACGGCTCATAACTGTCTGTAAAACATCCCATGGGATGTTTGCAGCTTCAGCTGTCATGAAATCTATTGTCTTAACTCCACGAAGAGCAATAGCATAATCGTAGGTACGTTCATCTCCCATTACACCAACGCTTCTCATATTTGTAAGAGCTGCGAAGTACTGATCTGGCTGCCAGTCAGCAATTGGTCCAGGGTTCTTGCCATCTTTATAGGCAACTGCCTTTCCTGAAGCCTTCTCTACTTCTTCTCTATAGATAGCATCAGCCTCCTGTACCATACGTACTTTTTCAGCTGTAACTTCTCCAATAATTCTGATTCCAAGACCAGGGCCTGGGAATGGCTGACGAAATACAAGATAATCAGGAATTCCAAGCTCAAGGCCTGCTTTTCTAACTTCGTCCTTGAACAAATCACGAAGAGGCTCAATGATTTCCTTGAAATCAACATGTTCAGGAAGTCCACCAACGTTGTGATGTGACTTAATAACTGCTGATTCTCCGCCAAGTCCGCTTTCTACAACGTCAGGATAAATAGTTCCCTGTACAAGATAATCAACGGCACCTATCTTCTTTGCTTCTTCTTCAAAGACTCTGATGAATTCTTCTCCGATTATTTTTCTCTTTCTTTCAGGCTCTTCTACACCTGCAAGCTTTGAATAATAACGCTCCTGGGCATTTACTCTGATGAAGTTAAGCTCGTAAGGGCCATCTGGACCAAATACTGCTTCTACTTCATCACCTTCATTTTTTCTAAGAAGACCGTGGTCTACGAATACACATGTAAGCTGCTTTCCAACTGCCTTTGAAAGAAGAACTGCAGCAACTGATGAATCAACACCGCCGGAAAGAGCACATAATACTTTTCCGCTTCCAACCTTCTCACGAATTTCTTTAATTGCTGTTTCAACAAAGCTGTCCATCTTCCAGTCTCCGGCACAGCCGCAAACCTTACGAACAAAGTTATATAGCATTTTAGTTCCATTTTCTGTATGAAGAACTTCTGGATGGAACTGGATTGCATAAAGATTTTTTTCTGTATTTTCTGCTGCAGCAACAGGTGTATTGTCTGTATGTGCTACAGATTTAAAGCCTGGTGCAAGCTTTGAGATGTAATCAAAGTGGCTCATCCACACAATATTCTTTTCAGGAAGTCCCTCAAAAAGAACTGATGAAGTATCAAAAAATGTCTCTGTCTTACCGTACTCACGATTCTGCGCTTTCTTAACTTCTCCGCCAAGAACGTGACTCATAAGCTGTGCTCCGTAACATAATCCCAAAACAGGAATTCCTGTTTCAAAGAGCTCTTTACCACAGGTTGCAGCGCCTTCTTCATATACGCTGTTTGGTCCACCTGTAAGAATGATTCCCTTAGGATTCTTCTCCAAAATTTCATTAAGAGGAGTTCTATAGGAATAAATCTCGCAATAAACGTTGCACTCTCTGACTCTTCGAGCAACAAGCTGATTGTACTGCCCGCCAAAGTCAATAACGACTACCATCTCACGTGCCATAAAATTTCCTCATTTCCTTATAATATCAACAATGACATAAATTATTATGTATGACTTCTTGTACTTTTCCCTATACATAATAAAGTATGGTTTTAAATTTGCAAAGGGAAAAAACGAATATTTTTCTTAAATATCTCCATTCATTTCCTGATAAAGTCTTTTTGCATAGCTGTCTGTCATTCCGCACACAAAATCTGTTACAAGTAAAAGCCTTAAATATAGCTTTTCTTCTTCTGACTTATCCTTAGAATAAATATGATAAATAGCTTTATAATTATCAGATACAAATGTCATAAGCTTATCAGAAATCGCATCCTGTTCAAATTCTGTATCATAATATAGAACAGCCGGTATAAATGTATCCAGATGTGAACTTAAGATCTTGTTTGCAGCAATCTCTATCTTCATTATCTGACTGGATCTGAAAGCATACTTTATAGCAATATTTCCGAGAGCTTCCACAAGATATTTTCCCATGGTACCTTCAAGAAGTTCTTTGTTGTAGCAGCCATCCATGATTTCTGAATAGTGTTCCTGGAAATTCGCAGTTGCATCTGCTATCAGTTTCCCCTGGGCTGTAACTATCCAATTTTGTATTGCATATGTTTCAGCATCCTCAAATCCTCTTTCAGGAGCCTTATAATATCTATATTTCAGAGATTCTATTATATTTCCAAAGTCATCAGCAAATTCAACCGGAACCTCTTTTTCCATATAATTTTCAAGTTCAGTAATGATAGTATTGTAATTAATCATTCCCTTTTTAAAAGCATCCTCTATATCTGCAGTTCTATATGCAATATCGTCGGCCGCTTCAAGCACATAGGTAAGCGGATGTCTTGCACCATTTAGACCAAGTGAATTTTGAATATCATCAAATATTTCCTTATCAGCATAATAAAATCCCATTTTGTGTTTGCATATATTATCAGACTTCTTTTCTATTTCAAGTGAACTAACAGGATATTTAATAATAGTTGCAAGAAGTCCTTTAGTAAGATTCATTCCATGCTCATTAACAAGATAATGAAGCTTTGATACAACTCTTAATGCCTGTGTATTTCCCTCGAAATTATAAAAATCCGCCTTCATCTGAGGAGTCAGCACTTCATCAACAGTGCAGTAATCATCCTCTGTAGCATTTTTATCAAATAATTTTTTCTTTATTTTAAGATTTGGAATATTGTTCTTGAACCAGTTACGTATAACTGTCTCACCAAAATGTCCAAATGGTGGATTTCCGATATCATGAAGAAGTCCGGCACATTGCAATATATTGCATACGTCATCTTCATAGCCTGGCAAAAAAGTTTCATCTTGAATTTCCTGTAAAATCTTTCTTGAAATATTCTGACCTAGCGACTTACAAAAAGAAGAAACCTCAAGAGAATGAGTTAGTCTTGTTCTTACAAAATCTGATTTATCCAGGGGAAAAACCTGTGTCTTATCCTGAAGACGTCTAAAAGATGCGCTTCCTATGATTCTATGGTAATCTTTTTCAAATTCGCTTCTTAAATCACTTGATGGATGATTTTTCTTATAATTCATAATTCTATCCTGGCAAAGCAGCTGTTCCCATTCCATAACAAAACTCCCTTC
>JAILEJ010000076.1 GCA_024688095.1 Butyrivibrio sp. | reverse complement strand
AAGCCTTGAAATGTAAAAGTTTCAAGGCTTTTTTATTTGCACAAAAAAGTATCGTGATGCATAATTAAATATATTATGATTTAAAATGAATCATTAAATATAAAATTTTGTTGGGGGAAGTATGAGTTATATTTCTTTGTTTTATGCCTTTTTGGTTTTGGGGATTTTTTTATTGTATTATTTGATTCCTCATAAATACAGATATCTTGTATTGCTGATCGGCAGTATATTTTTCTATATTAAAATTTCCACTGATATAATTCAGATAATTGCTTTTGTTTTGCATTTATTTATTGTATATGGATTTTCTTTATTATTATCGAGATTTAAAAATGATGAAAAGATAAGTAATGGTATATTTGCACTTGGAGTTATTCTGACAGCATCTTTGCTTCTTTTTATCAGAGCAGAGGCGTTTACAAATGCAGGACTTAATCTTGTAATACCGATTGGGCTCTCCTTTTATACTTTGCAGATGATATCTTATCTTGCAGATATAAAAAACGGAGTTATAGAGCCCCAGAAAAATATATTTAAATATGTTCTTTTTATGACGTTTTTTCCGCAGATTATTCAGGGACCTATTCCACGATATGACAGGCTTAAAAGACAGCTTTATGATGGAAATCAGTTTGATGAAAAGGGTGTATTAAAGGGAATCCAGCTTATTATGTGGGGCTGTTTTTTGAAGTTTATGATTGCGGATAAGTCTGCAATCGTAGTGGATAATATTTTTGCTAATTATACCCAGTATAATGGAGGATATATATTTCATGCTGGAATATTATATAGTATTCAGTTATATACTGATTTTTTGGGCTGCGTAACTATATCACAGGGTGTAGCAAGACTGTTTGGAATAGAACTTGATGATAATTTTTCGAGACCATATTTTGCACAATCTATTGGAGAGTTTTGGAGAAGGTGGCATATTTCGCTAAGTACCTGGTTTAGAGACTATATTTATATTCCGCTTGGCGGTAGTAGAAAAGGAAAAATCAGGCGTTACATTAACACCCTGATTGTGTTTTTATGTAGTGGTTTATGGCATGGCGGCGGATTCAAATTTATTGTATGGGGCCTGATGCATGGATTATATATTGTTTTTGGAGATATTACTTATAATATCAGAGAAAAAATATATGATTATCTTTTCCAGGGAAGAAATTCCGAAGGACGAGAAATGTCTGATGCTGCCAAAAGAATATTTAAAAGTATAGTGACATCTTTTCTTGCAATGCTTGCATGGATTGTGTTCAGGGCAGATTCTCTTTCTGTAGCTTTTCATATGATAGGAACAATTTTTAAGTCTTTCTCTCCATGGATATATTTTAATGATGGAATATATAAGCTTGGTCTGGATGAAAAGCAGACACATATTCTGGTATTTTCGATAATTATATTATTTATTGTGAGTTTATATCAGGAGAGACGAAATAAAAAAGACGTTATTTTAGATATGATCGTTCAACAGTCTATTTTGGTTAAATGGGCAATCTATATTTGCGTCATATGTATAATTTGGATATTTGGAAGCTATGGATTTGGTTTTGAAACAAAAGACTTTATTTATGGAGGCTTTTAATTGAAGAGTATTATTATCAGAGTTTTAAAGGTTATATTATTTATTTGTATTATGTTTGGGATATTATATAAAATAAACAATATACTTATGCCTACTTATGACTATCATAATAGTTACTGGCCGGGAACATCTACATTTAATGAATTTTATAATATGGAAAAGGACAGTGTAGATGTACTGTTTCTTGGGCCATCTGTTGTGACAAATGCTTATTGTCCGCAGGTTATTTATGATGAGTATGGTATAAGAAGTTTTAACTTATCATCAGAGCAGCAAAGCATATTTTTAAGTTATTATTGGCTTAAGGAAGCGCTTAGGTCGCAGTCGCCGCAAGTGGTTGTTCTTGATTCACTTTTTTTGGAGCCTATTCATCAGGATGATCCTGTGAATATGACGGAAGGAATGATAAGGATAGGTCTTGATCCTATGCATTTATCAAAGGTTAAAATTGAAGCTGTAAACGATATTTGCAGGCTGGATCCATCTCAGCAGGAAATATCATATTACCTAACGAACATTAGATTTCATGGAAGATGGGAAACACTTACAGCAGCTGATTTTAAAAATAATGGATTAGATGTTGCGCCTTTAAAAGGTTATTATGGGATAACTGAGATGGGACCTGATTCATATGAAGCATATGTCCCTTCTGCATCGACAGAGCGTCAGGAGATTCCTGAAAATATGGTTATTTATTTTAATAAGATAGTGGATTTGTGTAATGAGAACGGAATAAAACTTGTACTCGTATCATTACCTGGGGAACCAATGTATGATAGCATTCATAACAGTATTAATGACCTTGCTGCTGAAAATAATGTGGATTATTATAATCTGACCTTGCAGGAATATATTGATGAAATTGGAGCGGAACTTCCAGTAGAAAGTGTAATATACCATGGAAATGTCTGGGGATCTGAAAAGATGTCAAGGTTCATAGGAAAGATACTTGCAAGCAATTATAATGTGGATGCAGTTTATGATGAACAATGGGAAGAAACAAGAGATTTTTATAATAAGTATATGCAAGTGAGAAATTTACTTCTTATTAAAAATATTTCTGATTATATAGATGGCATTTTGGAGGCAAAAGAATCGGGAATAGATATAATTCTTGCTTCAGATGGAGAAATTTTTTCTGATGAAGTAAAAAATTCTGATAAGTTAAAACGAAATCTGACAATGCTTGGTGTAGATGCAGAAACAATTATAGATGAAAGAGAGTTATATACTGCGTACTTCCATGATGGAGTCTGGGAGGAAGCATATGGAACTTTGAAAAATGATATAGAAAGTCAGATTGGTATCTGGAAGGACAGACTTACAGTTGAAGCGTACGATGATGAAAGACAGGGCGTATCATTGGAAATAGATGCTGAAGAGATTATACCTGAGCAGACACATTTTGCTATTGTTATTTATGATGAGAATACACAGAGAGTAATCGATATCAGCTCTTTGTATTTAAATGATGATAATAAATTGAAATTACAGCATATAAATACAGATGAGTCATAAGATATTTTTACCATAAAACAGATAAGCCTAATAAGGAGAAAACAGTATAGTAAATGGATAAAAGAGAACTTGTGCATGTGATTCATCCATTTGAACCATTGTATGACAATAATTCAAAAATATTGATTTTAGGAAGCTTTCCTTCTGTAAAGTCGAGAGAGCAAAAATTCTTTTATGGACATCCACAAAACAGGTTTTGGAAAGTGATAAGCCAGATTCTTGAAGAGGAACTTCCCCAGACAATTGAACAAAAAAGAGAGATGCTAATAAAAAATAAAATCGCTCTTTATGATGTAATTTATTCCTGTGACATTAAAGGCTCATCGGATAGTAGTATAACTAATGTGGTTCCTTCAGATCTGTCAAATATTTTGAAAACAACTAATATATGCGATAGAATTTATTGCAATGGTAATACGTCAAGGGATATGTATATGAAATATACTTATTCCGATACGGGGATAAAGTGTATGGGTCTTCCTTCTACAAGCCCTGCAAATGCAGCCTGGAATGTGGAACGGCTTGTAGAGAAGTGGAAGGTAATATTAACAGGATTGAAATGATACTAAAAATAGAATTTTAAATAAAGCATCTTTAGATATTGATATTTTATGAAACAAATGATAACATCTATAAGTGGAAAGTAAATAAAGATTTTTTTAATGAGGTTAGAAATGAAGAAATTTTCAGAAGAGTTATTTGCTAAAAAACTTACAGATTGTAGAAATGCTCATGGATATACTCAGGAACAGCTTGGAGAGCTCACAGGTATAAACAGAGCTATGATAGGAAGAATAGAGAATGGGCAATATATTCCTTCTATCGAGCAGTTGGATTCTCTTTGCAGAGAGCTTGGGCTTGACTATACAGATTTCTGGATAAACGAGAAATCCGATGATAAAAAAGAAAATGGACTTAGGAAATATAATATAGCTGTTGCGGGTACGGGATATGTTGGGCTTTCCATAGCCACACTTCTTGCGCAGCATAATCATGTTACTGCTGTAGATATTATTCCTGAGAAGGTAGATCTTATAAATAACAGAAAATCACCAATTCAGGATGAATATATAGAAAAATATCTTTCAGAAAAAGACTTGGATCTGACAGCAACACTTGATGGTGAAAATACATATAAGGATGCAGAATACGTAATTATTGCAGCTCCTACAAATTATGATTCTAAAATGAATTTTTTTGACTGCTCTGCAGTTGAAGCTGTAATAGAGCTTGTTTTAAAAGTAAATCCTAATGCGATAATGGTTATAAAATCGACAATTCCGGTTGGATATACAGAATCGGTAAGAAAGAAATACCATACAAATAATATTTTATTTAGTCCTGAGTTTCTAAGGGAATCAAAGGCGCTATATGATAATTTGTATCCATCAAGAATAATTGTATCCTGTGATGACAATACAAGAGAGGCTGCACAGACTTTTGCGGCACTTTTACAGCAGGGTGCGCTTAAGGAAAATATAGATGTGGAATATATGGGATATACAGAGGCTGAAGCAGTTAAGCTTTTTGCAAATACATATCTTGCGCTAAGGGTGTCTTATTTCAATGAACTTGATACCTATGCAGAAAGTAAGGGGCTTGATACCAAGTCGATTATTAAAGGTGTATGCCTTGATCCACGTATAGGAAATCATTACAATAATCCGTCTTTTGGATACGGAGGCTATTGCCTGCCTAAGGATACTAAGCAGCTTCTTGCCAATTTTAATGATGTTCCTCAGAATATGATAACTGCAATTGTGGAAAGTAATCGAACAAGAAAAGATTTTATAGCTGACAGAGTTTTGGATATAGCTGGTGCATATGGTGCAAACAGTACATGGAATCAGGAAAAGGAAAAAGATGTAATAGTTGGTGTGTACAGACTTACAATGAAATCTAATTCAGATAATTTCAGGCAGTCATCAATTCAGGGAGTTATGAAGAGAATAAAGGCCAAGGGTGCCAAAGTAATTATATTTGAACCTTCATTAAAAAATGGAGAGACATTCTTTGGAAGCGAAATAGTAAATAATCTGAATAAATTTAAAAAGCTTAGTAATTGTATAATTGCTAACAGATATGATAAATGTCTTGATGATGTAATTGAAAAGGTATATACAAGAGATTTGTTTGAAAGAGATTAAGATATATTTAGAAATGCGTTTTTTATTTGATAATCAATAAAAGGCGCATTTTTTATATTTAAGGGTAAAGAAATTAATATTTCAATGTTTTGTTTATTATATAAAAAGTCTTGTAATTGCTAATTTATATCGATAATTTGGATAAATAATGATGATGACTTTTGCGGGCAAAAATAGTAAACTAAAATAGTTGTTCGGAATAGAATTTTTTAGAGGATAGAAATGGATCTTTTTGAATACGCAAGAAGTAATAATATGAAGAAAGAATCTCCGCTTGCAGCCAGAATGAGACCTAAAACGCTTGATGAAGTTGTAGGTCAGAAGCATATTATTGGTAAAGACAAGCTCTTATATAGGGCAATAAAGGCAGACAAACTCAGTTCAATTATTCTGTATGGACCGCCCGGAACAGGTAAAACTACACTTGCTAAGGTTATTGCAGGTACGACACAGGCTGAGTTTATGCAGATAAATGCAACAATAGCTGGTAAAAAGGATATGGAAGAGGTTGTAAACAAAGCCAAAGAAAACAGGGGAATGTATAACCGTAAAACAATTCTTTTTATAGATGAGATTCATCGCTTTAATAAAGGTCAACAGGATTATTTATTGCCATTTGTGGAAGATGGAACTGTTATTTTAATTGGAGCCACTACAGAGAATCCATATTTTGAGGTTAATGGGGCTCTTTTATCAAGATCAGTTATCTTTGAATTAAAGCCACTTTCATCAGATGATATTAAGGAGCTTATAAATAGAGCTGTTTATGATGAAGAAAAGGGAATGGGTTCCTATGGAGCGGTAATAGATGATGAAGCAGCAGATTTTCTTGCTGATCTGGCAGATGGAGATGCGAGACATGCACTGAATGCAATTGAACTAGGTATTCTTACAACTGAGAAATCAGAAGATGGTAAGATTCATATTACCAAAGAGGTTGCACAGGAATGTATTCAGAAAAAGGTGGCCAGATATGACAAGGATGGAGACAATCATTATGATACTATCTCCGCTTTTATTAAGAGTATGAGAGGTTCAGATCCTGACGCAGCAGTATATTATATGGCCAGAATGATTAATGCAGGAGAAGATCCTAAGTTTATTGCAAGAAGAATGATGGTGTGTGCGTCGGAAGATGTTGGAAATGCAGATCCTCAGGCACTTCAGGTTGCTGTAGCAGCATCGCTTGCAGCTGAAAGGATTGGTATGCCAGAGGCCAGGATCATACTTGCTCAGGCAGCAGCTTATATAGCAACAGCACCAAAGAGTAACGCGGCCTACGGAGCCATAGACGAAGCTCTTTCTGAAGTTAAAAAAAGCGGTAATCTGCCAATACCTGCGCATCTTCAGGATGCACATTATAAATCAGCAGCTAAGTTAGGTCATGGAGTGGGATATAAGTATGCCCATAACTATCCTAATAATTATGTAGAACAGCAATATTTACCTTATGAGCTTAATGGGAAGGAATTTTATAGTCCGTCAGGAAATGGCTATGAAGTAAAAATCAGAGAGCATATGAAGTTTTTAAAAGGAGCAAAGGAAAAAAACGCGAATGAATCTTAAGATTAAATTCACGCAAATTAAGGCAAGTATTACTAATAAAAGACGAAAAAGGAATATTGATTCAGAGAAAGATAAAAAGTTCAAATTTAATAAAAATCGCAAAAGCAGGACTTATGGAAGTGGTAAATTTACCATTATTATATGTGGTATTCTTACAATAACAGTTTTTGCTGTATTGGGGATAGGCTTTTGGAAATATAACAATAAGTCAAAAGAAGAGCAGAAGGCTAAAGAAAAATCAGAACTTGCTGCAAATATAGAAATAGCAGATCAGATTGTAGAACCTGAAAAAGTTTATCTTAATGAAGAGGTAAAAAATGCAATTATAAATGCGGGACAACAGGTAACAGATGGCCTTGATAAAAGACCTGATGCATATGATCTAACAAATGAAGAACTTTCAGAATTTGCAACTATTGAAAGTTGTGAAATAGGAACTGATGGCAAGATCAATATCACTGTAATTTCTCCGGGACTGGTTACAAGTGATGATAAGATGTATTATCTTTTTGAAGAAAAAACATATGAGGATGAAATTGCAGAAGATGCAGAACCTTTAATATCTGAGTACAATGATTCAGAAACAACATTTAGTGTTAATTTAAATAAAGGATCAGCGGATTCGCGTTTATATTCTAAATTTGTAGTAGCGGTTAAAAAAGGCGATGAATATGTTGAAGTATGTACGCCTTCTTATGTTACTAATCCAGAGGCTGTGGCAGGTTACAACTACTCAGGAATGTCTCAGGATTCGATCAAAGGACTCCTTGTAGATCCTTCAAGATTATCTGAAATTGATGATCTAGGTGTAAATTATGCGACATATAATATACCTCTTAACAGATTGCTTACGACGTCAAGTGCCGGATCGGTAGCATATTCATATGATGGTGTTACTTATTATTTTAATTCAGCTATTCTGGATGAATATGATTATTTATTTGAAACCTTAAATAATAAGGGAATAGACATTGCGGCAATAATACTAAACAATGCCTCTACAAGTTCATATCCAGAGATTACACATCCTGATGCAAGATCTGGTTCAACAGCACCATATTATATGTTTAATGCATCTGATGAGTCAGGCGTAAAGGCACTTTCTGCTGTAGGAAGCTTTCTTGCCTCAAGATATTCGGGAGCTGGACATGGCAATGTTAGTATGTGGATTATAGGAAATGAAGTTAATGCCAAGAAAGAATGGAATTATATGAACACTTCTGATTTTAGTTCATATACAGCTGCATATACAAGGGCATTCAGAGTGTTCTATAATGCAATTAAAAGTGTTAATGCAGGCGCAAAGGTGTATATTTCACTGGACCAGCAATGGGACAGAAACAGGTCTTCATCACCTGATTTTGATGCAAGAGATATGCTTGATACATTTGCATCATCTTTAAAAAAGTATGGAGATATAAACTGGGGTATTGCATATCATCCATATTCTTACCCAAATGAAAATACAGCTTTTTGGAATTCATCAAGCCTTGTAACACATTCTTCAGATACATCTATTATCACTATGGATAATATCGAAGTTTTGACGAATTATATGCAGCAGGAGTCACTCCTTAATGAAGCTGGATCTATCAGATCAATTATTCTTAGTGAACTTGGCTATTCATCTACTTCGGGAGAAACCTTGCAGGCTGCAGCATTTGCATATGCTTATAAAAAGATGGTTGCAAATGGACATATAGATGCTATGATGTTGTCGAGACAGACGGATGCAGCTGATGAAATTGCAGCATTTGGACTTGCACTTGGCCTTGAAACGACGAGCGGTCAGCATAAATATATTTATGAAGTATACAAATATATAGATACAGATTTAAGTGAGCAATATACAGCATTTGCTGAAGATATAGTAGGTGTAGATTTTGACTAATATATGGTGTTAGGAAAAGGAGAACAAAATGACAAACGCAGAAAAAGCATTACAGTTACATGAACAGTGGAATGGAAAACTTGAAATTAAGTCCAAGGCTGAAGTAAAGAGCAGAGAAGATCTCGCACTCGCATATACTCCGGGTGTAGCAGAACCTTGTAAACTCATTGCTGAAGACAAAAAACTGGCTTATAAATATACTATTAAATCAAATACTATAGCAGTTGTATCTGATGGAAGTGCTGTTCTTGGACTTGGAAATATTGGTCCATACGCAGCAATGCCTGTTATGGAAGGTAAGGCAGTACTTTTCAAGGAATTTGGTGGTGTAAATGCAGTTCCGATTTGTCTTGATACTCAGGACACAGAAGAAATTATAAAAGCGGTTAAATACATGGCTCCTGGCTTTGGAGGAATTAATCTTGAAGATATTTCTGCTCCAAGATGTTTTGAAATTGAAGAAAGACTTAAAGCTGAACTTGATATTCCTGTATTCCATGACGATCAGCATGGAACAGCTATTATTGTTCTTGCTGGTGTTATTAATGGACTTAAGGTCGTAGGTAAGAAAAAAGAGGATTGTAGGGTTGTAGTTAATGGTGCAGGTTCTGCAGGTGTTGCTATTACAAAGCTTCTTCTTAGATATGGTTTTACTAATGTGACAATGTGCGATAAGTCGGGAATTCTTTCAAAGGAAACAGCTGATCTTAACTGGATGCAGAAAAAAATGGTTGAAGTAACAAACCTTGAAGGAAAAACAGGTTCTCTTGCAGATGCAATGAAGGGAGCAGATATCTTTGTTGGAGTATCAGCACCAGGTATCGTTTCTGAAGAAATGGCTGCGTCAATGAATAAGGATGCAATTATGTTTGCCATGGCAAATCCAGTTCCTGAAATAATGCCTGATCTTGCAAAGAAAGCTGGAGTAAGAGTAATTGGTACTGGACGTTCAGATTTCCCTAATCAGGTTAACAATGTACTAGTTTTCCCTGGAATATTTAAGGGAGCGCTTGAAGGTGGTGCAACACAGATAACAGAGGAAATGAAGCTTGCTGCGGCTACAGCAGTTGCAGGTCTTGTATCAGATGAAGAGCTTAGCGATGTAAATATTCTTCCAGAAGCTTTCGACCCTCGTGTAGCAGATGTTGTTTCCAAGGCAGTAATGGAGCATATCAATAAGTAATATAATAATGAGACGAGGTAATTTAATGGGTTCTCAATTTACAACGTTATATAAAATGATTGTCCTTTATATGCTAAATAAAGCAGATGGGCAATTAACAAGGTCACAGATATATGATTTTGTATTGGAAAAAGAATATACGGATTTTATCACTCTTCAGGGAGTCTTTGCAGAATTGTCAGATTCCAAGCTTATCAGGGAAATGACAATGGGAAACAGAACATATTTGGAACTTACTGAAGAAGGAACACAGACCCTTGAATTTTTCCAGGACAGAATTAATACTGTCATTATCAATGAGATAAATGAATTCTTCAAACAAAATGGGATGCGCATGAAGAATGAATTGTCCATAATGGCTGATTATAATAGAACAGGGGAGAAAGAGTATACATCACATCTTATAGCAAGAGAAAACAATAAGATATTGGTGGATATGCAGCTTACTTCCTGGTCGGAAGAAACAGCGCAGAAAATATGTGATAACTGGAAAGAAAAGAATCAGGATGTTTATCAGTATCTTATAAATACTCTTTTAATTGATTGACAGTAATTGTATCCTTTGATAAAATAATTGTTGGCGTGGAATGAGACTCCACGCCAACTTAATGAAATGTTTTATGCTGTTGTAGCACAGTCGGTAGTGCGTCGCATTGGTAGTGCGGAGGTCACGGGTTCGATTCCCGTCAGCAGCTCTCCCTTAAAACCAGTATTTATCTGGGTTTAAGGGTTTTTTATTGCCTGAAAATAGTGGCCGTAAAGTGGTCGTAACCCATATATCAATCAAAACATGACCTTATTTCGTCAAGCCTAGCATCTTGCTGAACGGCTCTGATGTAGTGTAGAGTAGTGCTTTTATCTGCATGACCTGCTGCGTACATGACAGTTTGAAGATCACCTCCGGTCGCTCTTGCAAGTTCTGTTACACTCCAAAATCTGATTTTGTGTGATGACAGATAAGGGACACCGGCTTTTGCTGTGATAGCTTTCAAATGATCATTAAAATGTCCTGTATTGAGTGGATTGCCTTCGGCAGTACAAACAATGTGTTCATATACTTTAGGTTGCTCTCTGAGGCATTTAAGGATGATTAAGGCTCTATCGGACAATGGCAAGATTCTTGAACCATGCTCACCACCTTTAGTGTGATTAAGTTCAACAGAGCGATTAATACCATCGCTATCTTTTCTGAGTACAACTTCGCGTGAAATACTGATGGCCTTTTTTCTAAAATCCACATCGCTCCATCTGAGCGCTTTCAGTTCACCTATACGAATACAGAGGCAGAACATAAGCTCTATGCCATATTCATAACCGGTTTTATGCTTCATGGATTGTAAAACTTCAAGAATGGCATTTCTATCCTCACCTGTATAACGTTTATTGCTGTTATCAACTGCTTTGAATTTCAGATCCTTGCAGTTGAGTGAGCGACTTAGGTTATCGGTTACAATATCAGATTCTACAGCAAGATCATAAGCCATATTCATTATGCTCTTGACATTATTGAATGCCTTCCTGCTGAGTGTGCGCCCGGCGCAGATCTCCTTAAAGAACAATTTAAGTTCAGATGCTTTGATATTCTTGATAGGCTTATCTGCAATTTTGGAATGATCATAATATTTGTTCCAAAGTTGATAATAGCGATCAATTGTTAGCGATGAAATATCAGGATCGCTTGATTTTGCTTCAATTGCTATATCAAATAAGGTTCTAATCGTATTTGTATCATCACCATAAAGATAGAAATACAACCTATTGTATACTTCCTGCTCAGAACTGGCAGTGAATTTGTCACGAGCATCCTTGCGTAAAGCTGAGGGTATCCTTATTTTGTATTGCTTGTTTTTTGCGTTATATGTGACATATTTGCTGTCTTCTTTTTTTTTATATGGTAATAATGCCTCCTTCACTTTTAAAATACGTTGCTTCGCTAAATATTGATTTCTCATATGGTCAATTTCAGCACTCTCATTTAGGAAGAGTGTAGCATTCGGTATATCAAGTTGTCTAGGCATAGCAGACACTCCTCCTTTCTGAGATGTTTAGCATTGAATTATTCGAAGGGAATATCGATATCAGAACTTAGTACTTCAATTGTTTCTGTTCTATTGAGATAAGCATCAACAGACGCATATTTTGTAACTTTGTTATATCCAGTGTAAATCCAGACTTCTGATATTCTTCTGAGAAAAGCATTCCATGATCTCTGGTCTTTCTGCTGAATATCTGAGTACTGATCTTCAAGCCTCCAATTGCTAATTACGTACACTGTATCGTAGCAAGCGTATTTATTGCTGTATCTGGCAGGCAATTCGCAAGGATATATATCAAGGTATATGAGCATTTCGCCAAGTTTAATACTTGATCTGAATTCATCAAAGGCTATTACATGCTGGCAATTATAACTATCGAATGGATGATCATAGTCTGTAACATGATATACGTTGGAAGGACTATGGGTAGTCATGACGCCATAGGTTTTTCCTGTTCCGGTTTC
>JAILEJ010000044.1 GCA_024688095.1 Butyrivibrio sp. | reverse complement strand
TGCGACTGCAAAGAATGAGCCTGTTCTTTAATCTCAACTGCATCGTGCTGCGAGTCACTGTCATCCTGATTAATCAGAAAGAGAGGGTTTTCTTTATTCATTTTTTGAATGGATTTGTATACATTACGAAGTTCACTCTTTTTATGAGTGTCAGACTGCGTCTTCTCTTGCGCAATATAATTCGATATGAAATGATTATAGGTATTACCAGAGATAATAGCCATCGTCGCCCCTCCTTTCTTCCTTGAATCACCGTGCTGCTGGTTGCCATTCCTTGGCATATTTGCACGAGGGCAAACAAAGACATATTTAGTTAAGGTTATAGTAACATAAAAATGTCAAGCAAACAATGAGACAAACTATTAAAAAAAGATAAACAGATAAAGTTTTTGTTGACGAAAAGAGGACTGTATGGTATATTGCTCTAGAAGACAAGATTTAGGTCTTTTTTTTATGCAAAAAAATAATTTAAGTAGAGCGCGGGGTATGGTCCGTGCGGAGGTGAATAATGCGTACAAGAATTACATTAGCATGTACAGAATGCAAGAATCGTAACTATGACACAACAAAGGATAAGAAGACACATCCAGACAGAATGGAAATCAAGAAATATTGTCCACACTGCAAGAAGCATACAACACATAAAGAGACAAAGTAATTTATCTTTGGCAAAATAGGGAGACCATAATCATGGAAAATACTAAAGTAGCAGAGAATAAGAAAAATAAGGTTGCAACTTTTTTTGATGGAGTAAAGGCAGAGTTCAATAAGATCATCTGGCCTAACAAGGATAGTATTGTAAAGCAGACTACAGCAGTAGTTATTATTTCTGTAATCAGCGGAGCACTTATAGCTGTTCTTGATTATGCTTTTGGTGCAGGAATTAACTTCCTTACTACATTATAATTAGAAGTTGCAGATATAAGTTGATTTTGTTGCTGTTATACAGGATTGTAAATAGTAATAGATTCTTAAATATGAGGAGATCATATGTCAGAAGAGATGGAATACGAGAATGTATCAGATGAGCAGGTTGAAGCTGCTGAAACAGCTGAGACTTCAGAGGTTTCTGAAAATGTAGAAGCTGAAGCTGTTAACACAGAGGCTCCTAAGACTCACTGGTATGTTGTTCATACTTATTCAGGATATGAGAATAAGGTCAAAGCCAATCTTGAGAAAACGATCGAAAACAGACATCTCGAGGATCAGATCCTTGAAGTTCGTGTACCTCTTCAGGATGTTGTTGAGGTTAAAAATGGTTCACGTAAGACTGTTCAGAGAAAAATGTTCCCTGGATATGTTCTTGTAAACATGGACATGAACGATGAGACTTGGTATGTTGTAAGAAATACAAGAGGTGTTACAGGATTTGTAGGACCGGGATCTAAGCCGGTACCACTTTCAGATGCTGAGATTAAGCCACTTGGTATCAAGACTGAGAATATGTCAGTTGATTTCGGCGTTGGTGATGAGATTGCTGTTGTTGCCGGAGTATGGAAAGATACAACCGGTTATGTTCAGAGAATGGACTTTGGAAAACAGACTGCTACTATCAATGTAGACCTGTTTGGTAGAGAGACACCAGTTGAAATTGGTTTCTCAGATGTTAGACGTATCGACAAGTAAGCTTGACGAATTATGTTTAAATAATGTAATATATAAAAGCTGCATAAATTCTTGCTGTACACATTTATTTATGTGAACAGAGAAAATTGGGAATTTGATGTAGCTTTTGGATTGTAAAAATTTAGTATATTTTGGTGCTTATGCATCTGAATATAAATGTGGATTCTGATTACAGGATTCACGGTAGTTTCTGGAGTGGGAGTATGCCGTCTGCATTACGTAATCTTCGGATTATAAGATTGGGATACGCCGACCACATATTTACAGGAGGGCCTTAAAATGGCAAAGAAAGTAGAAGGATACATTAAGTTACAGATCCAGGCTGGTAAGGCAACACCAGCACCACCAGTTGGACCAGCTCTTGGTCAGCATGGTGTTAACATCGTTGAATTCACAAAGCAGTTCAACGCTAAGACAGCAGATAAGGGTGACGTTATCATCCCTGTTGTTATCACAGTTTACGCAGACAGAAGTTTTACATTCATCACAAAAACTCCTCCAGCTGCAGTACTTCTTAAGAAAGCTTGCAATCTTAAGAAAGCTTCAGGTGTTCCAAACAAGACTAAGGTTGCTACAATTTCTAAGGATAAGATCAGAGAAATTGCAGAAACAAAGATGCCTGACCTTAATGCTGTAGACATCGAGGGTGCTATGAGCATGATCGCTGGAACAGCACGTAGTATGGGAATCGTAGTAGAAGACTAACGGAGGATGAGAGATGAAACACGGAAAGAAATACGTTGAAGCTGCTAAGCTTATTGATAAGACACAGCAGTATGAGGCTTCTGAAGCAATTGCTCTCGTTAAGAA
>JAILEJ010000514.1 GCA_024688095.1 Butyrivibrio sp. | reverse complement strand
AACTGTATTATCTTCATCTTCCTCTGCACCATAATTCCAGTCCAGATATTCAAATACCATATCTCCATCCATTCCGCCAGAAATAGCCGAAGTATAACCTATATAGTACATGTTTCTTACAGCATTTTGAGGCATGGAAAGAAAGTTTACAAATGCTTCTGCGGCCTGCTGCTTTTCTTTATCATCACCTATACCGCTTTTTAACATAGTCCAACCATCAAACCACAAATTGGTACATTCCTGTGGTACTACAAACTCCAGAATAAAGTCATCCTCTTCTGCCTGATCCATCGCATAAACAGCATCACCTGTCCACTGATAATTGGCAACAACTTTTCCAGATATCATATCCGCTTTACCACTGTCTGTTTCAAAAGAATATACATTGTTTTTTACATTCTGAAGATAATCCTGGACAGCCTGTATATTACCAGCAGAAGTATCATTCATCTCCTGCATGAGTTTGTTTTTGTAATCCGGATCATTTAAAAAGGCTTCACTTGTAAGTAAATCAGATTTAATGCTGCTTACTGCTGTAAAAAATGAATCTCTTACATTATCTTTGATAGTTACCTGCCTGAAATAGTCAGGATCTCCAAGCACTTTAATGGAAGAAGCTGTTTCCCTGTCCATTAGCTCAGGATTATAAAGAATTCCTGTAATGCCCCACATATACCCGGCCATATAATCACTCCAGACAAGACCATCAATATCATGTGATTCAAGAGTCTGTCTTATAAATGGAGAAACATTTCTTATATAATAATTCTTCTCATTGCTTACATCATAAAAATCTTCCGAATAAGGGATGACCATATCTTCAGCCATAAGCTTCATTATCATATATTCAGAAGGGCAGACAAGATCATACACATCTCCGAGAGTAAGCATATTATATAGTTCTTCATTTGTTCCAAAACAGCTGTACTCTATTTTGACCTTTTTACCATAGTTTTCATAATACCAGTCTTCAAATTCCTTATATAAGGGTTTTTCTCCAAATATATCTCCACTTTCAAGATCAATAACTTCCTCATCTCCCCAGTCGCCAAGATCAATATATTCTTCCCAGTTACATACTCTTAGTGTTATAACATCAGAATCTGAAGCATAAACATTTTTATTTTCATATTCAAAAAGAAAAAGAACAAAAACAAAAATAATAACCGCTCTAAGTAAGTCAAATTTTTTTAATCTCATTTCATTCAAGAAATTGTCAGGCTTATAAAGTCCTATGCAATCATCTATTTTAATTTTCACCTGTCTGCCCTGCCTTCCTGTTATCTGATCTATCTGTCGAAACAAAATTCATAGATACAGCTATGAGAAGAACAATAACAAAAATAATAGTGGAAAGTGCCCATAAAGCGGTTTTTATCTCAGTCTGCGACCCCTTTGTTGCATTAACCACATAAGTACTTATGGTATCAAAAGTTGCTGGTTTTGTATAAGTTGCAATGAAATAATCATCCAAAGAAAGTGTTACAGCCAGTGCAAAACCCGAAACTATTCCAGATATAATCTGAGGTATAATAACTTTTCTAAGCGCATAAAAAGGAGTAGCACCAAGATCAAGAGCTGCTTCATAAAGGCTTGAATCCATTTGCTTAAGTTTTGGTAAAACAGCCAGATAAACAAACGGAGCACTTAAAGTCACATGACCTGCAATAAGCGGAAAATAAGTTTCCTTATTAATTCCAAACACTACAACAAGTAAAATACAAACTGAAAAACCTGTGACAACATCCGCATTTACAACAGGTATCTGATTCATCATATTCGCAGAAAGCTGCGTATTCTTTTTTGAATAAAAAATTCCTATTGCACCTACCGTTCCAAGAATTGTAGCTATAAAAGCTGATAGAACAGCAAGAGAAATAGTACCACCTATCATATCCATAAGCTCAGGCGTGGTAAAAAGCGTAATATAATTTTGAAGTGAAAAATTTCCTGTTGTTCCAATAGTTGCTGTATCTGTAAAACTATAAACTGCCAGAATCAGAATAGGTGCATAAATAAATATAAGTACAAGACAGAGAATCAGAATTTTGATACATTTCTTTTTCATAATAAAGATCCTCCTCTTGTTCCTGTTTCCACATCATTATTGGTAAACATTGATGAAACGCCAATAATAATAAGTAGTACAAGTGATATCATGGAACCGCCATGCCAGTCATAGGCCGAGAAATAGCTTCCTATCAGGCTTCCCATAATATATGTGCTGTTATAAACCATATCAAGTACAACATAATTGGTCATTGCCGGCAAAAATACCATAGAAATTCCACTTATAACTCCTGGTATTGAAAGAGGAAATGTAACCTTCCAAAATGCTATAAAATCATCTGCTCCAAGATCTGATGCCGCTTCCAAAAGTGATTTATCCATTCTTGATAACGTTGTATAGAGAGGCAATATCATAAATGGAAGAAAATCATATGTCATTCCAATTACAGAATTCAGGAAAGGATGAAAAGCAAGATTTCCTTCAAAAAGAGTCAATATCTCTTTTAAAGCAGTAATTCTTAAAGTGAAATTTATCCACATTGGCATTACCATAATTAAAATAAGAACTTTTTTACCTTTCCAGCTACTCTTGGCAAGAATATACGCTGTCGGATAGGCAATACAGAGGCAAACTAAAGTAGTTGCAAAAGCCAGTCCCATACTATAAACCAGAGTTCCAAGAGTATTTGGATCTGTAAAAAATCTAACTATATTAAAAACAGAAAAGTGTCCCGTACTGTCAGTAAAAGCATAATATAAAATAACCAAAAGAGGCATTACTACAAATACGATCAAAAATATAAAATACGGGATGCCCAAATATTTACGTGAAAAACCCTTATTCATCTCTCACTCACCTCTTAATTGTAAATTTGAGCTTATCCTCAGGCATAATTAAACCAACAAGATCCTCCATGTTCCAAAGATACTCATCATCTACTATAAGATCATAACCTTCGTCAGTTCTTACTACATAACTGTAATGATCACCTTTATAAATCATATTTATTATCTGTCCATTAGATATACCCTTTGTTACATCATCACTCATCTCTATATCTCCTGGCTCAATAGAAGCAATAATCCTTATTTTTTCAATGTCAACTTCCTCTCCTGAAGAATTCAAAAGCTTGCCGTCTTTTAATTTCGAACCGGAAATAAGATCATTTAAATTTGTTTTAAACTGTATGTCGTTAAATGTAAGACTATAATCATTTTCTATATTAACACGGAATCTTGTCGTATGATCTTCAGCAATCATAATATGAATACCATCTGGTTCAAGGCACATACCAACTGTATCACCAACTCTTGCCGCCTTTGTTGATTGTATTACCATTTCATTCTTACCAGACTCAACATTTATTTCATAATGAATTCCCTTAAAAATCACAGATGTTACAACGCCTTTAACTGTACCTTTTGAAGGCTCTGTAAGAATAACATCCTCAGGTCTTACAACAACATCAACATGTGTACCCTGTGGCACATCATCAACGCACTCGAATTCACCACCACAGAATCTAACCTTCATATCTCCTGTCATAATGCCCTTAAAGATATTGCTTTCTCCAATAAAGTCAGCAACAAAAGCATTTTTAGGTTCATTATAAATATCTTCCGGAGTACCAATCTGCTGAATCTTACCTTCTGACATAACAACAATTTTATCAGACATGGTAAGAGCTTCCTCCTGATCATGTGTTACATAAATAAATGTAATCCCAAGTCTGTCATGCATACTTTTAAGCTCAAGCTGCATCTCTTTTCTCATCTTAAGATCAAGCGCACCAAGCGGCTCATCCAAAAGAAGTATCTCAGGTTCATTAACAAGAGCTCTTGCAATAGCTATTCTCTGCTGCCGACCTCCGGATAATGTTGCCACTTTTCTATCCTCAAAGCCCTCCAGATCAACCATTTCAAGTACATTTTTTACTTTTCTGGTAATTTCTGATTTTGAAAGTTTTTTTAACTTCAGACCAAAAGCGATATTATCATATATATTCATATGCGGAAAAAGTGCATACCTTTGAAATACTGTATTTATAGGTCTTTTATAAGGTGGAAGATATGCAATATCTTCTCCATTTAGAAGTATATGACCTTCCGTAGGCATATCAAATCCCGCAATCATACGAAGTGTTGTTGTTTTACCGCAACCGGAAGGACCAAGAAAAGTAACAAATTCTCCC
>JAILEJ010000242.1 GCA_024688095.1 Butyrivibrio sp. | reverse complement strand
GTCGACTTCTACGAGTCCGTCACTACATGGCACACATTTGCCACAGGACTGATTCATAGAAATTTGAAGAAGTGACCTATATAAGGAGATAGGGCACATTCCTGGTGGATACGAGTTCATTCGTGAACGAAATTTATGCAGAACTGTATCAATTCGTTCATTCATGTTGCCTCTTTTTACAAGTTGTCTCACTACCTATTACCCCCTTGTTCAAGCAGATTGAACACATCATCATTTACAAAATCTTCTTTTTAAAATAGACGAAAAAAAGTTTAGCCATTTACATCATACAAAAAAAATATATAAATAGTATTTCTAGAATATAAAATTCTTATAAAAATTTTTTTATTTTTGTATGGCATGTAGGTAGTGTTATAAGTGAAGAGAATTGGCTGAGGATTAGAGATGTTTCCGGTTGTTCGAATTGGCTGGGGATTAGAGATGTTTCCGGTTGTTCGAATTGGCTGGGGATTCATTCAAGTTGTGAAATCAGTTAACAAATTAATGATAATTCTGATTGTTGAAATTGTCGGCAGCTGGGAGATTCATCCCACTTGTGAAATCAGTTAACGTATTAGTGATGATTCTAATTGTTGAAATTGTCGATAGCTGGGAGATTCATACCACTTGCGAAATCAGTTAACAAATTAATGATAATTCTGGGTTCATGACTGCCCCCCAGGAAAATGGGCTCCTCTAAGTTAAGGGAACGGTCGACCGTCTTACGTTTTTTATACCTGAAAATATGAAAATTGCACGTATTATTTCTCCGTCGAAAGATCATCTTACGTTTATAATTTTGGTCTTTTAATAATTGCACGTAATATTTCTCTTTCGAAATATCGTCTTACGTTTATAATTTTGGTCTTTTAATAATTGCACGTAATTATTATCTCATTTTAAAGCAGTACTACGCTTATTATTTTATATAAACATATAATACACGTAACAATTACTACTAATTACTGTGCTAATTACGTGTATAGGCTTAAATCTACAACTTTAAGTACGTATTTTGTCTCTTTCAAAAATGATTTACAGATTATATAGCCACCTTGCATACAGCAGGGCTTGGCCTTGATGCCCATAAATCAGAATGTTAAGCTGGGAAAAACCGATGGTGATGCTAATCAGCTGTTCATGAGTCTATCGCCGTCGGTGATGTGACATCAGCATTATGATTTATGGTTTTCAAAGATGGTAGACACAGCCACAACATTTATATCAGGAATCAATTTACACCACATTTAGGGCTTGGCGGATGAGTCATCTATTGTATTAAATAATGCTCGATCATTTTTTTCACATTTAAAGAACTTATTGGACATACTGATGTCTCAAAAGTTGTAATCATATTTTTCCCTACAAAAAAACCATTTTGTTGATAATTAGCCATTTTAACAATATTCTTATTTGCATAAGAAGGACTATCCATCATACCAAAATGTTCCCAAATTAATTCTTTTCTTTGAACTACATTTAGACAAGTAAAATCTGGTCTGACCTGTCCCCATTTTTTCAATAATAATGGCCTCTCATATTTATAAGGGACATTATACTGTTCTAACATATTTGCTATTATTAGTTCTGATTTGGAACGAACCCGTACACCTTTATTTGAATAAAACTCTGTTTCATTATCAAATTCCATGGGATTTGATATTTTTTCATTCAACCATTTTTCGACAAATATCTTATCTGACGTAATAATAGGCTCTACAAGAATTTTCCTCCCGTATGGCATACCATCATATATTTCTTCTAATTTACGAACATCGTAATATTTTAAAAAAATTTCTATACTATGCTTTAATTTAAGTAATTCTTTTTGAATTTTCTCTTCATATTCCTTCTGTGCAATAGGTTTTAAAGTTTCAACTTCTTTTGATTTTACATATTTTATTTCTTTAGTGTCCTTATTTACTAAATGATATTGTATACATCCATTACTTTTACCGATTCTAATTCTACAGTCGGGAACATTTTTTAGTTCTGATATATTCCTATGTGACCGGTTAAGCAGTTCATTTATTTCTTTTAATTGTTCTTCTATTTTACTTTTATAATTTTCCGTAACATGTCCTCCATATACATTATCTAGATTTATTTTTAGTTGAAAAACTTATAACATATCAGCAAAGGCTTCGCTACGCTCATATTGCCTAGAATATTTAGTAAAGCACGTAGTTATTTTCTTTGTCTTATGTTATTTTACCCAAAAGTTATTTCTATTAGCTCCCGTGCAGCATTCTTGCTCTTAACTCGCATCAGATTGTTATCCACCTTTGTGCGTGAAAGAAAATTCATACTTCAATACCATACTATTTCTTCATCTAGGATAGCAAAATGTTCTTGCATGTAATCCCGAAGATGCACTTTAATGGCAGATTTTTCTAATTTTTCCTACAATCTACAATATGTACTGATGTATTTTCTGCTCCAAAAGTTTAACGTTCAATGGTATCTGATCAGACTCTATAGAAATGAGCAAATCCTTACCAACAACAATCCCATTTTCCTCATAAAAGCTGAGCTTCTGCAGTGTTTTCTTTGCATACTCGCCGTCTGTAATTAGTCCAAAATGTTCCCAGTATATGGTCTTACGTAGACGTACGTTTAACACAACAAAATCTGGGAACACACAATGTCCGTCCGAAAGTTCCAGCATTGGTTCATAACGATATGGAATTTTATATTTTTCAAATAAATCCGCGATAATTTTTTCCGATTTGGATCGA
>JAILEJ010000509.1 GCA_024688095.1 Butyrivibrio sp. | reverse complement strand
ATTGTTAATCAAAATATGATTTAAATAAACTTCACTGTTAATCAAAATAAGATTTCAGAAGAATTGTTTTATAATGTGATTTGACTGTTGTATAAGGTTATACCTTATGCAACAGTTTTTTTATGATAAAAATGCTTTGATAAGTTTGTCCACATCCTGAAAATCAAGAGGGTGATCCTTATCTTCATAAGTACAAATAAGATTATAAAATGGAAGAATCCCATTACGGGCATATAAATCCAGTTTCCATTTAACCTTTTTTTGATAATCTGGATCGTCCATTTTACCAAAATGCTCAAAATAAAAGATTTTTCTATCTTGTGGTCTTCGAACCGTAAAATCAGGATAAATTGTAAATTGTTCTAAAATCAATTCACATTCATATCTATAAGGAATTCCCGTTTCAAGTAAACGCTTAGCTATGTATGCTTCGGATTTTGATCTAACATATTCTCCGGTTGGAGTAAGTACAGTTAAATGTTCTGGGAAATTAGGATTTTTAGGATATGGTTGTGAAACCCATGACTTATCTGAGATACTTAATGAATTTAATTCCGGAAGAATAATATTTGAAATTAAAGGGTTGGAATCTAATAATTTTTCAGAACGGTAGGTCAGCTTTTTCGATAGTAACTTATCTAAAGCTTTTATATCTCGCACTAATTCATTTTTTCGATAAATGTAATATCTTTTTTTGGCAAGATCAGTTATAAGTTGGTTTTGAGATTTTTTTAGATATATTATCTTTTTCTCTTTAGAAGTTGGATTTTGAATTACCTGGTAGTATTGATGAAAATTCTTTGTGCCACAGCATTTTAAATAACCTTCAGGTGAATTTTGTAAATTATTAGATACCGAAATAAGTTCTTGTCTTAATAAGTCTAGCTCCTTATATAAATATTGAATTTTAAACATAATACCTCCTTGTAAAAACATTGAAAATAGAAACTTTAAAAGTAACTTGTAATAAAAGTAAATAGTAATGAGAGTAAATGAAAACTAATAAAATCAAATTGTAATAAACATAAAAGAAATCTAATAAAATCAAATTGTAATAAACATAAAAGAAAAAGCGGTAAAGGCAAATAACAATAAAAGTAAATGGTAAATAATGTAAAAAAATAGTAATGAATATTGAAAGAGATGTCTCAATAAGATGGGTTCCACCCTTGACAGCATCAATAATGAATGCTTTTGAATTATTACCTACGGCGAGAAACTTAAGAACAATAGTTTAATCCGTCGTGTAAAGCAGTGTAACAGTTATTATTAATGTAGTCAAGGGCAAACTTCTTTTTTGATAGCGTAACTTGATATTCTGAAACAAATGGATAGATTGCACCCCAAAATCACATCAAATTAAGATTTGTCTCCGTTATTATACACAAGCCATTCCAGCTATCCAATATAAATTGCCAGTCAGGTTAGCATATGTGGCATAATATTTATTCCACCACTATTCCTTGGTCTGCTTGTTGACTACATTATCTGTCATGGAATATCAGTCCCCCTGCACCATGCGCACCGCGTAGCGGCTCTGGGATTGACAGACATTTCCTGGCAGATAGTCTGTAGTCAAGCAGATCAAGAATAAGTAGTCGCCTAATATCTCAGGCTCATAATTCAAGATAAAAAACAATCAATTGGAATGATGATCTTAGTGTTTAGGTAATTCCTAATATCAAGGAAATTTGAAAAAGAATAAATGTTGTATAGGAAGTTAATTCTTAAACAACAAAGACAGTCAATTGGAATGATTGTCGCTAAGTAAACTTAATTCCTGATTTCAAAGAAAATAGAAAAAGAATACATATAATGATTAAAGTTAATTCTCAAAGAACAAATTCAGATAATTGGAATAATATCGCTAGATAAAGTTAATTCCTTGATATCAGGAATTATAAAGATGAATGAATATAATATTGGAAGTTCATTCTTCTTAAACAAAAATCTTGAAAAGGAATTGTATCGTTACTCTTTTGATAATTCCTGATTTAAAGAAATGCAAATAAGGAATGAAAGCACCATTTAAATAACTTATTTCTGGGCACAATGGCCCACAAAACAAATTATTTCTAAAAACAATGGTACACAAAATAACTTATTTCTGGATACAATAATTCATAAAACATAAAAGGGCTTCGCACTAATAGTAATTCATAAAACATAAAAGGGCTTCGCACTAATAGTAATTCATAAAACAAAAAGGGCTTCGCACTAATAGTAATTCATAAAACAAAAAGAGCCTCGCGCTAATTTCTTAGCGCGAGGACTCATGATTTCAAATAAATAGATTATAGTAAAGCTTTCTTAAGTGCTTCTACCTTATCTGTCTGCTCCCAAGGAAGCTGTACATCTGTACGTCCGAAGTGTCCGTATGCAGCTGTTGCCTTGTAGATAGGTCTTCTAAGGTCAAGCATCTTGATGATTCCAGCTGGACGAAGGTCGAAGTTTGCACGAACTGCTTCTACAAGCTTTTCGTTAGAAACCTTTCCTGTTCCAAATGTATCAACAAGAACTGATGTAGGCTGTGCTACACCGATTGCATATGAAAGCTGAATTTCACACTTATCTGCAAGTCCTGCCGCAACAATGTTCTTAGCAACATATCTTGCTGCGTATGCTGCAGAACGGTCAACCTTTGTGCAGTCTTTTCCTGAGAATGCTCCGCCGCCGTGGCGAGCTGCTCCACCGTATGTATCAACAATGATTTTACGTCCTGTAAGACCTGCATCACCCTGAGGTCCACCGATTACGAAACGACCTGTTGGATTGATGAAAATCTTTGTATCAGCATCAACCATAGCTGCATCTACAACTGGATCAATAACATATTTCTTAATATCTGTATGAATCTGTTCCTGTGTAACCTTATCATCATGCTGAGTTGAAATAACTACGGCCTCAAGTCTTACTGGCTTACCGTTTTCATCATATTCAACTGAAACCTGGCTCTTACCATCTGCACGAAGATATGGAAGTGTGCCATTTTTACGAACTTCTGTAAGCTTTCTTGTAAGCTTGTGTGCAAGGCTGATTGCATATGGCATATACTCTTCTGTTTCATTTGTAGCATAACCGAACATCATACCCTGATCTCCAGCACCGATTGCTTCGATCTGCTCATCTGTCATGTTGCTTTCTCTTGCTTCAAGAGCTTTATCAACACCCATAGCAATATCTGGTGACTGCTGATCAAGTGCAACAAGTACTGCACATGTATTTCCATCGAAACCTTTTTCTGAAGAATCATAACCAATTTCAAGAACTGTATCACGAGCAATTCTCTGATAATCAACATGAGCTTTTGTAGTAATTTCTCCTGTGATAAGAAGGAAACCTGTGCATGCTGCTGTTTCACAAGCAACACGGCTCATTGGATCCTGTGCCATACAAGCATCAAGAATCGCATCTGAAACTGCATCACAGATTTTATCTGGATGTCCTTCTGTAACTGATTCGGATGTAAAAATAAACTTATCCATTAAAAAGTCCTTTCTGCGCAAAGCGCTGTGAGATTGACATCTCACCTAACAAAATATGGGATTAAAAAAGTCCACTTGATAACAAGTGGACCTGATAACAGATAATCAAATCCTCTTATTGATCGTGTTGTAAAATCAAACTCGCTCAGGTTGGCACCTTCCTACCAGGGGTTGCCGTGGCTTCACAGGTCCTATGTACCTCCACCACTCTGAATAAGAGAAATTTATGCAGCTCATTGCCAGCTGCAATCTATCAATATGGAATTTCATTACCGAATATATAGTTGCTAAATTTTCAACAACTTTTATATCTGAAAGAATCATACTATACAACTATGATTTTATCAATAGGACAAAGATTAATTTTTGTCCTATATTATAAACAACATATAAAATCTATCATATGCAAAATTTTAAATCTGCCATACATTACTATAATAAACACTGTATGGCAGATTTATATTTCTGAAAAAAATTTCTTATATTAACTGTAAAAATCTTTCTCCACTATCACTTCTTAATCTTCATTGTAAGAGCTATTCTCTTCTTGGCTTCTTCTACTTCAAGGACCTGTACTTCTACAATGTCACCAACGCTTACTGCATCAAGTGGGTGTTTAATGTATCTGTCTGTAATCTGAGAAATGTGTACAAGGCCGTCCTGGTGAACACCGATATCTACAAATGCACCAAAGTCAACGATGTTACGAACTGTACCCTTTAAGATCATTCCAGGCTTTAAATCCTTCATGTCCATTACATCACTTCTAAGTATTGGTGCAGGCATGCTCTCACGTGGATCTCTTGATGGCTTCTCAAGCTCGCTTACAATATCAGTAAGAGTGATCTCACCTATTCCAAGTTCTTCTGCAAGCTTCTTCTTATCTGTAATTTTCTTTGAAAGACTTCCTGCTACAACTGCATTTGCAACATCAATTGCTGCATTTCCTGAAGATTTATTGTTCTTTGTATTTTTCTCTGTATCATCTGCTACAAGACTGCTTCCTGCAAGAGCTGCTGCAAGGGCTGCTCCCATAGCTGTATTTGTATTCTTTATTACAACTTTCTTTTCTTTCTTCTTTGGCTTTTCAGGCTTTGGAGCTGGAGCTTTCTTGGCTGCTACAACAGCCTTTGCGCTTTCCTTCTGGGCCTTTCTTACATCTTCCATTGTGATACCAAGCTTATCCATAAGCTTTTCTGTTGCTTCATAAGTTTCTGGATGAACACTTGTTGCATCAAGTGGGTTCTTACCATCCATAATTCTAAGGAAACCAGCACACTGCTCATAGGCCTTAGGTCCAAGCTTTGGAACACTAAGAAGCTGTTCTCTGCTATCAAACTTTCCATGCTCTTCACGGTACTCAACAATATTTTTGGCAATAACCTTGCTGATACCTGAAATATATGTAAGAAGTGGAGCTGATGCTGTATTAAGATCTACACCCACCTTGTTAACGCAGTCTTCTACTACACCGCCAAGTGCATCGCCAAGCTTCTTCTGATTCATATCATGCTGATACTGACCAACACCAATTGACTGTGGATCAATCTTAACAAGTTCAGCAAGTGGATCCTGAAGACGACGAGCAATTGATGCAGCTGATCTTTGTCCAACATCAAACTGTGGGAACTCTTCTGTAGCAAGCTTACTTGCTGAATATACAGAAGCACCTGCTTCATTAACGATTACATACTGAAGAGGTCTGTCGAGTTCTTTGATAAGTTCAACAATTACCTGCTCAGATTCTCTTGAAGCAGTTCCGTTACCAACCGAAATAAGCTCTACATTATATTTGTTTATAAGCTTTTTAAGTTCAACCTTGGCTTCCTCAACCTTATTCTGAGGTGCTGTAGGGAAAATAACCTTTGTATCAAGTACCTTTCCTGTAGGATCTACTATTGCAAGCTTACAGCCTGTACGGAAAGCAGGATCCCATCCAAGTACAGTTTTTCCTGCAATTGGAGGTGCCATAAGAAGCTGTTCAAGATTTTTACCAAAGACTGTAATTGCACTATCTTCAGCTTTTTCTGTAAGTTCGTTTCTGATATCTCTTTCAATAGCAGGTGCTATCAGTCTGTCATAAGCATCCTTTGTAACATTCTCAAGAAGAGGTGTTGTTACAGGATTTTCTTTTGTAATTGTCTTTTTATTTAAATATGTAAGAATCTGATCAACAGGTGCTGTAATCTTAACAGTAAGGAACTTTTCAGCCTCACCACGATTAAGGGCAAGAATTCTATGACCTGCAACCTTCTTTACAGGCTCTTCAAAAGAGTAATACATCTCATATACACTCTCTGCCTTTTCATCCTTTGCAGAGCTTGTTATAAAGCCCTGATCAAAGGTCTCTTCTCTTATATATGTACGATAATCTGCGTTATCTGAAACTTCTTCAGCAAGAATATCAAGTGCTCCCTGAATTGCTTCAATAACGTTTTTTACACCCTTTTCTTCATCAACATAATTTGCAGCTTCTGCCTCAATAGGAGTTGTGATTTCCTGTGCTCTGATAATATCTGCAAGTCCATCGAGTCCCTTTTCCTTGGCAACGCTTGCTCTTGTCTTACGCTTTGGTCTGTATGGGCGATATAAATCATCTACTGCAACAATTGTCTCTGCAGCAAGAATCTTAGCCTTGAGTTCATCAGTCAGTTTACCCTGTTCCTCAATACTTCCGATAACCTGTTCCTTCTTCTCTTCAAGACCACGAAGATATTTAAGTCTTTCATCAAGATTTCGAAGTACTTCATCATTAAGTGAACCAGTAACTTCTTTACGGTATCTTGAGATAAAAGGAATGGTATTTCCTTCGTCAATAAGTTTTACAGCAGCCTCAACCTGCCACTTTTCAACACCAAGTTCTTCTTTTAACTTTAAAATAATGTCCATTTACATGACCCCTTAAAAATAAATAATAAAATATCGTTCAAAATAATTCCAAACAGCAATATTGTACCATTATCTAAATTTTTTGTAAAAAGATTTCATAAAGGCTTATATT
>JAILEJ010000507.1 GCA_024688095.1 Butyrivibrio sp. | reverse complement strand
ATTTGTTTTATTAAATGGAGAAGGCCATGACAATTAAAGAAGTATGCGAAAAATATAAAATTACTCCTGACACTCTCCGTTACTATGAACGTGTAGGGGTTATTCCAGAGGTACATAGAACCGCCGGTGGCATAAGAGATTATCAGGAAGAAGATATAGGCTGGGTAGAAAATGCTATCTGCATGAGAGATGCAGGAGTTCCTGTAGAAATGCTTATAGAATATGTAAAATTGTCTCAAAAAGGTGAGGAAACTTTTGAGGCAAGAGCCAATCTGTTAAAAGAGGCAAGAGTTGAAATTCTCGAAGCAAAGAAAAAATATGATGTTGCCCTAAGTAAGCTTGATTATAAGATAAGCAGGTATGAAGAAGCTATAAAAACAGGCAAATTAGTATGGGACTGTAAAGAATAATATAATGAAGAACAGCGCAGAAATCTGAAGGAATATGAAAAGATTTCTGCGCTTATTTAATTGGGAAAAAGAAATAATTTAAAATATAGAAAACAGCTCTAATTTTACATAGATTTTACATAACCATGCCTATAGTTTTTACCTCATTTCATTAATATTTATATTGAGAAAAAAGGATTTATAAAAAAGAGATAATGAAAAGAGGTAGGAATGGATATATTTGACATATTAAATATGATTGGAGGACTGGCACTTTTTCTGTATGGAATGAATAATATGGGAAATGGTCTTTCAAAGATGGCAGGAAGCAGACTGGAAGGAATTCTTGAAAAGCTTACTTCAAGAAGGCTTTATGCAGTTCTACTTGGAGCAGGAGTTACGGCAGTCATACAGTCATCATCGGCAACAACTGTAATGGTTGTAGGTTTTGTAAACTCAGGCATAATGAAGCTTACACAGGCTGTTGGTATCATAATGGGTGCCAATATAGGAACAACTATTACATCCTGGATGCTTTCACTTACAGGTATTCAGGGGGACACCGTTTGGCTTAAGCTTTTAAAACCATCATCTTTTTCTCCGATTCTTGCAGCAATTGGAATAATCCTTGTAATGGCAAGTAAAAAGGAAGATAAGAAAAAAGATATCGGTGGCATTCTTCTTGGATTTGCAATACTGATGTTTGGAATGGAGACAATGAGTTCTTCGGTATCAGGGCTTTCAGATAATTCTTCCTTTACACAGATGATGACAGCTTTTAGTAATCCGATTCTCGGAATGGTTATAGGTGCGCTTTTAACAGCAATCATTCAAAGTTCATCAGCATCAGTTGGTATACTTCAGGCGCTATGTTCAACCGGAGCAGTGGGATATAATGTAGCAATTCCAATAATTATGGGCCAGAATATTGGAACCTGTGTAACATCAATTATTTCATCTGTTGGCGCAAGCAAAAATGCGAAGCGTGCGGCAATGATACATCTATATTTTAATCTGATTGGTACTGCAATTTTCATGGTAGTTTTTTATAGTATAAATATGTTTGTGCATTTTGCATTTATGGAAGATTCTGCAAATGCTGCAGGAATAGCCGTTGTTCACAGCCTTTTTAATATAGGAGCAACCATAGTTCTATATCCATTTGCCGATAAACTTGTAAGACTTGCAGAAATTACAATTCCAGATAAGACATTAGAAGAAAATGTTCAGGGAAGCGGTAAGGCAGTTATGCTTGATGAGAGATTCCTTGAAAGCCCTGCTTTTGCTGTAGAAATCTGTAAGCAGAAGATATTTGAAATGGCAGAAAAGACTAAAAAGTCAATAATACTTGCGACAGAGACAATTGATAACTTTGATGCAGATAAAGTTTCAGAAGTAATAAGACTTGAGGATGAAATTGATGATTATGAAGATGTTCTTGGTTCATATCTTGTAAAACTTTCTGGAAAAAATCTTTCACAGGGTGATAATCAGTCACTTACTCAGATGCTTCACAGTATCAGCGACTTTGAAAGAATATCAGATCATGCAATGAATATAGTAGAATCGCTAAAAGAAATGGATGAAAAAGGTTACTCTTTTTCACCTGCTGCAAAGAGAGAAATGGGAGTACTTTGTACAGCAGTTGGAGACATTGTTGGAAATACAACAAATGTTTTTATCAGGGGAGATATACAGGAAGCAAAACATATAGAGCCACTTGAGGAAGTAATAGATAATCTTACAACTAAGATAAAAGCTCATCACATAAAGCGAATGCAAAAGGGAAAATGTTCCATAGTAATGGGAATTATTCTTGAAGATCTTCTGATCAATCTTGAGAGAGTATCAGATCATTGTTCAAATATTGCAGCAGAGCTTATGACAATAAATGAAAA
>JAILEJ010000234.1 GCA_024688095.1 Butyrivibrio sp. | reverse complement strand
ATAAGTTGATAAACCGCAATACTTAGTAGAAGATAAAAAGTCTTTTGCTATAATTTTTGAATTATAAGAGGGTGAAATGGGTCCTTGCATAGATATACATAGTCATATTATGCCAGGTGTTGATGATGGATCTCCTGATATGAAAACAAGTCTTGAAATGCTTAAGATTGCTGTATCTGAAGGGACTGAGAATATTATTCTTACGCCTCATCATAAGCCTATGCATAGGAATTTGACACCGGAAAAAATGAAGGCACACCGGGATAATTTGCAACAGGCAGCAAATGACGCCGGGATTAAAGTTAGACTTTTTACAGGAAATGAGATATATTACAGCGATGAAACGATGGATGAACTGGAGCAAGGATATATATGTCCGCTTGCAAGTTCTGAATATGTTTTGATTGAGTTTCACCCAACAGACAGCTTTGCGAATATAAGAAACGCAATTTATAAAGTTCAGTTTGTAGGTTATATTCCTGTTCTTGCGCATGTTGAAAGATATGCGGATATTGTAGAGCATTCAGAATATGTGGATGAACTTATAAAAATGGGTTGTTATATACAGGAAAATGCCAGCAGCATAATGGGAAAGTATGGTTTTGGAATAAAACATTTTACCAGAAAGCTTTTAAAAGAAGGCAAAGTCCATTTTGTTGCAACTGATGCACATGATTCTCAAAAAAGAGCACCACATCTTGCTGAGTGCAGAAAATTAGTCGAAAATAAATATGGAGTAGGTTATGCCAATGAAATCTTTTTTAATAATCCTCTTCATATACTAAAACATCAAAAATTATAACACACAGAAAATATTTGGGGGAGAAATGGGAAATAACGACAACGCTATAGAAATTAATCTGGGCGAATTAATTGCTATATTATGGGGACGTGCATATCTCATAATATCAGCTGGAATATTCTTTGCCCTTCTGGGTCTCTTTGTCAGTAAATTTGTAATTACTCCGACTTATTTATCCACAACCAAAATATTTATATTGAATAAAGAGGAAGGCGCATCAGTAACCTATAGTGATGTGCAGATAAGTACGCAGCTTACGCAGGATTATGCGCAGCTTATTAAGAGCAGATATGTTCTTGAAGAGGTTATACAGAGACTTAATTTGGAAGAGGATTATGATGTCTTTTCCTCCAGAGTATCTATAAATACACCTAATGATACACGTATAGTTGAGATAAGAGTAGAAGATGAAGATCCAATGATGGCTATGACAATCGCCAATAATGTACGTGAGGTTGCAAGTGAACATATTAAAAATGTTATGGATATCGATGCCATTAATGTAGTTGAGACAGCAAATGTTCCTATAGAAAAAGCTAGTCCAAGTGTTTCAAGATTTACATTGATAGGTGGGCTGCTTGGAGTACTTCTTGTAAGTGTGTTTGTATTACTTGGATATTTAATGGATGATACTATAAAGTCATCAGATGATGTTGAAAATTATCTTGGTATGAGTACACTTGCCCTTATTCCTCTTACTTTACAGGAGTCTGGAGACAAAGGTAAAAAGAAGAAAAAGAGTAGGCATTAAAGAATTATATTTAAGAAGCAATTAATCGGAAATTAATTGAAACAGAGGGATATGTATGCAAAGCGCAAAACTCACATTTAGCTCAAATGAAAATGATTATAGAATGAAAGAAGCTTATAAGACGCTTCGTAGTAATGTAGAGTTCAGTGGAACCAATGTCAGGGTGATATCTGTTACGAGCTGTACTCCTGGAGAGGGTAAAACAAGTGTGTCTATGGCTCTTGCAAGAGCTTTCGCAGAGGCAGGTAAAAAGACAATTCTTGTAGATGCTGATATGCGTAAATCAGTAATGGTTGGAAGATATAAATCCGGTTCAGTTAGGCTTGGGCTTACTCATTGCCTTGTAGGAAGAGAGCGACTTTCAAATGTTATTTGTGAAACTGATACACCAAATCTTTATGTGATTTTTTCAGGACCTGTTCCTCCAAATCCCAGTGAGCTTCTTGGCGGCAAGATTTTTAGTAAGGTTCTTGATAATATGAAGAATGTTTTTGACTATATTATTATAGATACTCCGCCTCTTGGAAATGTTATTGACGCGGCTGTTGTATCAAAGCAGTGTGATGGAACAATTATGGTAATTGAAAGTAATTTAATTAGTTACAGATTTGCTCAGAGAGTAAAGGATCAGCTTGATAAAGCAGGTGCAAAGATGCTTGGAGTAGTTCTTAATAAAGTAGATATGAGTGGTGGCGGAGTGTATGGCCATTATGGAAACTACTATGGTAAGTATTACGGTAAGTATTATGGAAAATATTATGGAAAA
>JAILEJ010000429.1 GCA_024688095.1 Butyrivibrio sp. | reverse complement strand
TAATTTGTATAAGAATATGCTACTTTTTATGTATCAAAATATTATTCAACAATATATTACTATTATAATGTAAAAAGATTCCTCTTAAGCAGAAATCATATATCTTAATAAATAACTACTTAAGAGGAAAATAATATATTTTTATATTATGTTTTTAATATTTTTGTACGAGTTTCTTCATATATTAATGTCATAAACTTGGATTAAGTTTTTTCATTATTATATCTATATTTTTTACCAGATCATCATCAGTTTTAATTTTAGCTTTTATTTTGTCTATTCCATTCATTACTGTTGTATGATCTTTTTTACCAAGGGTCTTTCCTATCTCTTCAAGTGAGCAGTCTGTTAATTCCCTGCAAAGATACATAACAACCTGTCTTGGTAATACGATTTCTTTTTGTCTTTTCTTGGATACAACATCGTCCTGTTTAACATTATATTGTTCGCAGACTGTACTTATTATAAGTGCAGGTGTGATTACCTTTGATGTATCAGGATAAATGATATCTTTAAGAGCTTCTTTTGCAACGTCGAGTGTAATATCTACATTATTAAGTCTTGAATAAGCAATTATTTTATTATATGCTCCCTCAAGTTCTCTGATATTTGATTTAATATTTGTTGCGATGTATTCGAATATCTCGTTATCAATTGGTTTAGTATAATTTTCAGCATTTCTTTTAAGGATAGCCATCCTTGTTTCATAATCTGGTGACTGAATATCTGAGATAAGTCCCATTTCGAAACGTGATTTAAATCTTTCATCAAGTGTTTCCATTTCCTTTGGTGGTTTATCTGATGAAAGAATAATCTGTTTTCCTGTCTGATGTAGTTCATTGAAAGTATGGAAAAATTCTTCCTGTGTACTTTCTTTTCCTATTATAAACTGAACATCATCGATCATGAGTACGTCTACAGTTCTGTATTTTTCACGAAGCTTCGACATTGCTTCTGTTTTACCACTTCTGATTGATTCGATAACTTCGTTTGTAAATGCTTCTGATGTAACATATAAAACTTTTGCTGAAGGATTATTCTCCATTATATAGTGACCTATGGAATGCATAAGATGTGTCTTACCAAGTCCTGGTCCTCCGTATAAGAATAATGGATTGTATGCTTCTCCAGGAGATTCAGCAACTGCAAGTGAAGCCTGGTGTGCAAATTTATTATTACTGCCTACAACGAAAGTATCAAATCTGTATTTAGGATTTAAGTTAGATCTTTCATATCCATTACCTGAATAATTTTGATTAACTTCTGCTACTTCCATATTACTATCTTCTTTTTCAATTGCTTCCTTATTTAATATGAAGTTTATATCAACATCTGAATTTAAAAATTCAGAAATTGTTACTTTGAAGAAGTTGATGTAATGATTTTTTATATAGTTTAGAGCCATAGTGTTGTCGGAATTTATTTTTATGAAAACACAATTGTCTCTAAATTCATTAAATTCAAGTGGTTCAACCCATGTCTGATAAGAGACGTTTGTAATCTCAGATTCCAATCTTACAGTATTTTTAATTTCATCCCAGTTTTCATCTAGTTTTTTTGAGATATTTTCTAATGATTCTTGCATACATGACTCCCCAAAACCTATTTTTTTGCAGTATTTATTTTATATTAAAGCTGCTAAAATTTCAAACAGACACAAAATGTGGATAACTTTTTTTAAAAAAAATTATTAATCCTATTAATGTGGAAAAAGGTATTTTTTGTTGATTAAGTTATAAACAACTCCAAATATAGAAAAATATTGACTTTTAATTAATATTATTAATTTATATTCACCTCGTTTCCACTATTAATCCACAATTTGTGGATTAATTTGTGGATTAATTACTTATTCACAAGTTATCCACAAAAACAACATTTTGTCGTGGATAACTTTTTAAAATACAATATATGGACAGGAATTTTTTTTAATTTTTTTTTATTTCTTTTTCCCTTTTTTACGGCTTGACTACTGGCTTTGTTTAAATTATAATTATAACGATTTTTTCCACACAGATTTAATCAGACGTATAACAGATTTTTATCTGTTTCATATTTTTATTTAGGTAAAGGAGGTGTTTCCTTATGAAGATGACATTTCAGCCACATAAGCTTCAGAGAGCCAGAGTTCATGGTTTCAGAGCTAGAATGAGTACAAAGGGCGGAAGAAAAGTTCTCGCTGCTAGAAGAGCAAAGGGAAGAAAGAGATTATCAGCTTGAGATTAAAGGCCACAGCAATGTGGCCTTTCTATTTAATCTTAAATAATATTAAAGGATACGTTTAATGCTTTTTTCGGAATCTTTAAAAAAGAACAATGATTTTCGAAATGTTTATAAGAATGGTAGAAGTTATGCCAATAAATATATTGTAGTTTATGTGTGGAAGAATAATCTTCTTATAAACAGATTGGGAATTTCTTGTAGTAAAAAAGTTGGGAACAGTATTGTAAGGCACAGATTTGCAAGACTTGTTCGTGAAGCTTACCGACTACATGAAAATATATTTAATAGTGGTTTAGATATAGTAGTCGTAGCCAGATCCTGTGCAAGTGAAGCATCTTTTCATGATATTGAAGATTCTTTATTATATCTGGCAGGACCCTCTCACTTAAGGAAAAATAGTGAGGGACCTGATAATAGATAATATTGTCGGGTTTGCAAATAGTAGTTTTTATGGTGACTTAAATATGAAAAAAATATTGATTTTACTTATAAAATTCTACAGAAAGTATATTTCTCCTTTAAAGAGAACAAAATGTCCATATATTCCAACTTGTTCGGAATATGGATTAGAAGCAATTGAAAAATATGGTGCTTTTAAGGGAAGTTTACTGGCCATTTGGAGAATTTTAAGATGTAATCCATTTTCTAGTGGTGGTTACGATCCTGTACCTTGATAATCGGAGGTTATAATGACTGAAGTTTTTCTTACTCAGTATTCGGGGAAGATTGTTGGACCAGTAGCTAAGCTACTTGGTTACCTTATGAACTGGATTTTTGAATTACTTAATGTTTTTGGTATTCCAAATGTTGGTCTTTCAATCATTTTATTTACTATTTTGATTTATTTATTACTTTTACCTTTGACTATTAAACAGCAGAAGTTTTCAAAACTTCAGTCAAAGATGAATCCTGAAATTCAGGCTATTCAGGCAAAGTATAAAGGTAAGACTGATAATAATTCAATGCTTGCTCAGCAGGAAGAGATTAAAGCAGTTTATGGTAAATATGGAGTTTCTCAGACTGGTAGCTGTTTGCAGCTTATCATACAGATGCCAATTCTGTTTGCTCTTTATCGTGTAATTTATTCTATTCCTGCATATGTAACTCGTATCGGTGATACATTTGGAGTTCTTGCAGATAAGATTATAAGTACTGATGGCGGAAGTTTTATTATCAATTCAGATGTTTCTTCTATAGCAAGTGCTGTTAATCAGTATAAAAACAATCTTACAGATGCAAATTTAACAAATGGTATTATTGATGTACTTAATAAACTTTCAAGTGCTGATCTTCAGACTATTTCTGATCACTATGGGTTAGCTGATTTGACTTATAATGGAAGCTTGATTCTTAGTAATGATACAACAACTGGTCTTATTGACAGATACAATTCATTCCTTGGACTCAATCTTGGTAATTCTCCTTCATTTGTAATGCAGGATGCCATTGCCTCAAAGTCATTTATTTTATTTATTGCTGCTATTATTATTCCTATTCTTGCAGGTCTTACACAGTGGATTAATGTTAAGCTTATGCCTACACAATCTACTAATGAAAAGGCTGATCCTAATGATCAGCAGGCTCAGATGATGCAGTCTATGAAGACTATGAATCTTATGATGCCTCTTTTCTCAGTATTTATGTGTTATTCATTCCCTATGGGTGTTGGCTTATATTGGGTAGCTGGTGCTGTTGTAAGAACAATTCAGCAGATTGTTATTAATAAACATATTGATAGTATTGATATTGATGCTGAAATTGAAAAGAATCAGGAAAAATATAAGAAGAAGCTTGAGAAAAGAAAAGAACAGACAGCTAATATGATGAAATATGCTAATATGAATACTAAAAATATTTCTGATGTTACTTCAAAAAATCTTTCTGAGACTAATAAATCTGAAGCAGTTAATAAAGCTAAAAATGTATATGCCAGTGGAAATATCAGAAAAGATAGTTTGCTTGCAAGAGCTAATATGGTTAAAGAGTACGACGAAAAAAATAACAATAAATAATCGGGGGTTCTCATGGATTATATAGAGGTTTCAGCTAAGACTTTGGATGATGCTATTACTGAAGCGTGTGAAAAACTTTCTGTTACTAGTGATAGACTTGATTATGAAGTTATATCAAATGGTTCAACAGGATTTTTGGGTTTAAATTCAAAGCCGGCTATTATCAAAGCTAGAGTTAAAGAAGAAGTTATTTCTGAAACAGTTAATACTGAAGAAGCAGAAGAGGAGGTTAAAACTGAATCTGTAACTGAAGAAGTTAAAGAAGATGTTGTTGCTCCTGTAGAAAATAAAGTTTCTGCTTCTGGAGTAAAAGAAAATATTGATTATATTGCAGCGGCAAATAATTTCCTTTCAAATGTATTTGCTGCTATGAATATGACAGTAGAAGTTAAAGCTGAATATATTGAAGCTGATTCAATTTTGAATATTGAATTATGTGGAGATGATATGGGTGTTCTTATTGGTAAGAGAGGACAGACACTTGATTCTCTTCAGTATCTTATTTCTCTTGTTGTAAATAAAGGATCAGACAATTACGTTCATGTAAAAGTTGATACTGAAAATTACAGAGAAAGAAGAAAAGCTACACTTGAGAATTTAGCTAAGAATATTTCTTATAAGGTTCGTAAGACTCGTCATTCAGTTGCACTTGAGCCAATGAATCCTTATGAAAGAAGAATTATTCATTCTGCACTTCAAAATGATAGATTTGTTACAACACACAGTGAAGGTGAAGAACCATTTAGAAGAGTAGTTATAACTTTAAAGAAATAATTATCTTATTCCCCTCATTGCATTAATGCATTGAGGGGCTTTTTGTGTATAATGGTTTTAGTATATTTATATACATATGTATTTATAATTTCCATTTTGGATTTATTTACATTTGAGTATTTTATAAGTTTATATGTATGTAAATATTGTTTTATTTATATTTTAGAGAGGTATAAATTTGAATTTCGAAAGTGATACAATTTGTGCTATTGCAACAGCTATGTCTGATGCAGGTATAGGTATTATAAGAATTAGTGGTTCAGATGCTATTTCTATTTGTGATAAGATTTATCTTAATGCATCTCATAAACATGATTTGAAATTACATGATTCAAATACTATTAAGTTTGGATATGTTTGTGATTTTTCTGATAATATACTTGATGAAGTTATGATATCTGTCATGAAAGCTCCTCATACTTATACAAAAGAAGATGTAGTTGAAATCAACACTCATGGTGGAGTTTTGATTTTAAATAATACAATAAATCTTTTGCTTAAGGCTGGATGCAGACTTGCAGAGCCAGGTGAATTTACAAAAAGAGCTTTTTTAAATGGAAGGATTGATCTTACTAAAGCTGAAGCAGTAATGGATATTATTTCTGCACAAAATGATTTTGCTTTGAAATCTTCAGAAAGTCAGTTATCAGGTTCGCTTTTTAATGCTATTAAGACACTTCGGGAATCTATAATTTATGAAATGGCTTTTATTGAATCTGCACTTGATGATCCTGAAAATTATAGTTTAGAAGGATATGATGAAAAACTTGATGGAGTAATTGATAAAATTTGTTCTAAAATTTCTGAGTTGATTGGTTCTGCTGATGAAGGTATTATCAGAAAGAATGGCATAAGTACTGTTATAATTGGTAAGCCAAACGCAGGAAAATCTTCATTATTAAATATTCTTGCAGGAGAAGAAAGAGCAATTGTAACTGATATTGCAGGTACAACAAGAGATATTATTCGAGAAACTATTAGATTAGATGATATTATTTTAAATGTTATAGACACTGCAGGTATTAGAAATACAGATGATGTTATTGAAAAAATAGGTGTTGATAAAGCAAAAAATTATGCTATGGAATCCGAACTTATTTTATATATAATTGATTCTACGACAGATCTTACTAGTGATGATTTAGAAATTCTTGAACTCATTAAAAATAAGAAGACTATAATTTTACTTAATAAGTCAGATCTTGATTCTGATTATATTAATGAAGATATTCTATATAATAAATATAATTTGGATAAATCTGTTCCTATTATTAGAACTTCTATGTTAAATAATCAGGGTATAGAAGATTTAAAAAAATCAATTTCACTTTTATTTTTTAATGGTGATGTTGTTCCAAAACAGGAATTGTATATTACTAACACAAGACATAAAGAAGCTTTGAAAAATAGTTTTGATAGTTTACAACTTGTTAAACAGAGTATAGCTGATGGTTTATCAGAAGATTTTTATGCTGTTGATCTTATGAATGCTTATACTTTTTTAGGAAATATTATTGGTGCAGAAGTTGGAGATGATCTTGTTGAAGAAATTTTCTCTAAGTTTTGTATGGGTAAATAAATGGTGGGAATTTTATGAATACGTTTGTTGAAAATGTTGATGTTTGTATTGTTGGTGCAGGACATGCTGGATGTGAAGCTGCTCTTGCATGTGCAAGACTTGGTCTTGAGACTGTTGTTTTTACATTAAGTGCAGATAATATTGCATTTATGCCATGTAACCCTCATATTGGTGGATCTTCTAAAGGTCACCTTGTAAGAGAGATAGATGCTCTTGGCGGAGAGATGGGAAAAAATATTGATAAAACTTTTATCCAGTCCAAGATGCTTAATTATTCTAAGGGACCTGCTGTTCATTCTCTTAGAACTCAGGCAGACAAATTTGAATATTCAAAAGAGATGAAACATGTTCTTGAAAATCAGGAGCATTTGACTATTAAACAGGCAGAGGTTACTGAACTTATTTGTGAAGATGTAAAAGCGGATTCTGAAATTTTTTTATCTGGATATAAAAAGAAGATTACCGGTGTAAAGATTTATACAGGAACTGTTTATATGGCAAAAGCTGTTATTATTTGTTCCGGTACATATCTTAAAGCAAGATGTCTATGCGGAGAAGCAATTACTTATACTGGACCTAACGGGCTTCAGCCATCTAATAACTTTTCAGCCTCTCTTATTGAAAATGGAATAGAGCTTAGAAGATTTAAGACTGGTACTCCAGCTAGAATGGATGGAAGAACAGTTGACTTTTCTAAGATGACTGAACAGTTTGGAGATAATCCTGTTATACCTTTTTCATTTGATACAGATCCAGCTGATGTTCAGAAGGAACAGGTTTCATGTTGGCTAACTTATACTAATGAAAAAACTCATGATATTATTAGAGCGAATATTGATAGGTCACCGATTTATGCTGGGGTTATTGAAGGCGTTGGTCCAAGATATTGTCCTTCAATAGAAGATAAGGTTATCAAATTTCCTGATAAGGATAGACATCAGGTATTTATTGAGCCTGAAGGTCTTGCTACTAATGAAGTTTATATTGATGGTATGTCTTCTTCAATGCCTGAAGATGTTCAGATTCAGATGTATAGATCTGTTCCAGGACTTGAAAATTGTAAAATTGTAAAAAATGCTTATGCAATTGAATATGATTGTTTAACTCCAGGTCAGCTTCATCTTTCTCTTGAAACTAAAAATATTTTTGGACTTTTTTGTGCTGGTCAGTTCAATGGAAGCAGTGGTTATGAAGAAGCTGCGGCTCAGGGTCTTTATGCCGGTATAAATGCAGCTATGGAAATTTTTGGAAAACCTTCATTATTTATAGATAGGTCAGAAGGATATATAGGAGTTCTTATTGATGATCTTGTTACTAAAGAAAATCAGGAACCATACAGAATGATGACTTCAAGAGCTGAATATAGATTACTTCTTAGACAGGATAATGCAGATTTAAGACTTCGTGAAAAAGGTTATGAAGTTGGTCTTATTTCTAAAGAAAAATATGATGCTCTTATGTTAAAGAAGTCTTTAATTGAAAAAGAAACTAAAAGACTTAAAGAGACTTCTCTTGGTGCATCAGCTAATGTTCAGGATTTTATGATAAGACACAATACTTCTACTTTGAAGACTGCAACAACACTTGCAGAACTTATTTGCAGACCAGAACTTAACTATTATGATTTGGAAGAACTTGATCCAGATCGTAAACCTCTTGATAAAGAAGTTATAAATCAGGTAGAAATTAACATTCGTTATGAAGGTTATATTCAGAGACAGGAAAGACAAGTTGAGAAATTCAAAAAACTTGAAAAGAAAATTATTCCTTCTGATATAAATTACGATGATGTTTCCAGTTTACGACTTGAAGCCAGACAAAAACTAAAAATTTATAGACCTGAAAATATTGGTCAGGCTTCACGTATTGGCGGAGTTAATCCGGCTGATGTTTCTGTACTTTTGGTTTATTTGAAATCTTATTATGGACGTGATCATAAATAATTTTAAAACAAATTTTAATGAGAGAATTTTATGAATAATTATGATGCTTTTATTAATGATGCCAAAGAATTAAATATTGATATTACAGATGATATGATTTGTAAATTTGATAAATTTTATAATATGCTTGTTGAAACTAACAAGGTTATGAATCTTACAGCTATTACTGATTTTGATGAAGTTTGTAAATTACATTTTATAGATAGTTTGTCATCTTATAAATATTTTGATTTTCAGGACAATGATTTTTCAATTATTGATATTGGTACTGGTGCAGGATTTCCTGGCATCCCTTTGAAAATTGTTTTTCCTCATTTGCACATTACTTTATTTGATTCATTGAATAAAAGAATTAAGTTTTTGAATGATGTTATTGAAGAACTTAATTTAAATTCTGTGGGTAGTATTAATACTATACATGGAAGAGCAGAAGATTTTTGTTCTCCTTCTAAAGATAGTCTTCGTGAAAAATATGATATTGCAGTTTCTAGAGCTGTTGCTAATATATCAACTCTTTCAGAATATTGTTTACCTTATGTTAAAGTTGGAGGTTGTTTTATTTCTTACAAGGGTGATAATTTTATGGACGAACTTGGAAAGGATAATAAAGCTCTAAAAATTCTAGGTGGGAAACTTAAAACTGTAGAATCGTTTCTTTTACCAAATTCTGATATTCATAGAAACATTTGTATAATTGATAAAAAAGTTAATACACCTAAAACTTATCCAAGAAAAGCAGGAACTCCTTCAAAGAGTCCACTTTAATTATTTTTGTCTTGAGCCACTTTTTAAGTGGCTCTTTTTTATACTTAAAAATATTTAACTAAGATATTTTTGGTTTATCTAAAAATTAAATATATATTTAATATTATCTTTTATAATTCATTTTTCATATTCTATATATAATATTTTATTTTATATATTCTAATTTTACTCTATATATTAGATTTTTTATATTATAATTATATT
>JAILEJ010000413.1 GCA_024688095.1 Butyrivibrio sp. | reverse complement strand
GTAGTAACACTTGCTCCTCTTTCAGAGATGCAGAAGGTAGATGGACTTGATCCATATGCTCCAGATAAGAGATATGTACATCAGTACAACTTCCCTGCATATTCAGTAGGTGAGACAAAGGTTTCAAGAGGACCAGGACGTAGAGAAATCGGACATGGTGCACTTGCAGAGAGAGCACTTCTTCCTGTACTTCCTTCTACTGATGAGTTCCCATACGCAATTCGTGCCGTATCTGAAACATTTGAGTCAAATGGTTCAACATCAATGGCTTCAACATGTGCTTCATGTATGTCACTTATGGCTGCTGGTGTTCCACTTAAGAAGATGGTTGCTGGTATCAGCTGCGGTCTTGTAACTGGTGATACAGATGATGATTTCGTAGTTCTTACAGATATTCAGGGTCTTGAAGATTTCTTCGGAGATATGGACTTTAAGGTAACAGGTACAAAAGAAGGTATCACAGCTATTCAGATGGATATTAAGATTCATGGACTTACAAAGGATATTGTAAGCACAGCTATTTCACAGTGCCGTGAAGCAAGATTCTTTATCATGGATGAGTGTATGAGCAAAGCTATTGCTGAGCCTCGTAAAGAAGTTAGCAAGTATGCACCTAAGATCGTTTCTATGTCTATTGATCCTGAAAAGATTGGTGATGTAGTAGGTCAGCGTGGTAAGACAATCAATGAGATCATTGCACGTACAGGTGTTAAGATTGATATTACAGATGAAGGTGATGTATCAGTTTGTGGTGAAGATCAGGCTAAGATAAATGAAGCTATTGATATGATCAAGATCATTACAACTGAATTTGAGAAAGGTCAGGTATTCTCAGGTAAGGTTGTAAGTATTAAGGAATTTGGTGCTTTCGTTGAATTTGCTCCTGGAAAAGAAGGAATGGTTCATATAAGCAAGATTTCTAAAGAAAGAATTGAACATGTTGAAGATGTTCTTACACTTGGTGATAAGGTTACAGTAGTTTGCCTTGGTAAGGATAAGATGGGTAGAATCAGCTTCTCAATGAAGGATGTTGCTCAGAACTAATTTAACTTGTATTTATAATGCTGATAATATGATGAGGCAGATGTTCTGTTTGACTTGGGACTTCCTGTCCTTTCACCCATAATATAAAGGTATGTATCTTAAAGCTGTGAGTGCGTAAATTCCGGCAATAAGAATACATACCTTTTTATTTGGCAAGAAATATATTTATTTTATGTTTAGAATTGTGTTTATAAATATGTGATAAAATTATCTATATTGGTCTTGTTGGGAATATATATTCTCAATATAAGAAAGGAATAGAGTTTATGAGTAGAGTTTTTTTGATAGTTTTAGATAGTTTTGGAGTAGGTGAGGAGCCAGATGCTGCAGAATTTGGTGATTTTGATGTTAATACATTAAGAGCCTGCTGTACAAGTAAGTACCTTAATATTCCAAATATGACAAAGATGGGTCTTTTTAATATTGATGGTGTTGGAGCAGGAAAACCAATTGATTCTCCTATTGCTGCTTATGGTAAATGTCAGGAAGCTTCAAGAGGAAAAGATACAACTACAGGACATTGGGAAATTGCTGGTGTGATTTCTGAAAAGCCTATGCCAACATTTCCTGATGGATTCCCTAAGGAATGCCTTGATGAGTTTTCAAAGAGAACTGGAAGAGGTGTTCTTTGCAACAAGCCATATTCAGGCACAAAGGTAATAAATGATTATGGTGATGAACATATGAAAACAGGAGATCTGATAGTATATACTTCGGCTGACAGTGTTTTTCAGATAGCTGCACATGAGGATATAGTACCATGTGAACAGCTTTATGAATATTGCAGACAGGCCAGAGAAATGCTTCAGGGTGAATGGGGAGTTGGACGTGTAATAGCAAGACCATTTATTGGTACAAGCGGAAATTATACAAGAACTCCAAGAAGACATGATTTCTCACTTGAGCCTCCAAAGGATACAATGCTGGATATTCTTAAGAATGCAGGAAAAGACGTACTTGGAGTTGGTAAGATACATGATATATTTGCTGCAAAGGGACTTACAGAATTTGTATTTACAGAAGGAAATCCTGATGGAATAGATAAAACACTTGTCTGGATGGATAGAGATTTTGATGGTATATGCTTTGTAAACCTTGTTGATTTTGATATGGTATATGGTCATAGAAGAGATATTGATGGTTACGCCAAGGCTCTGACATATTTTGATGAAAGACTTCCTCTTATGATGGATAAGCTTCATGATGATGACATCCTTATGCTGACAGCTGATCATGGCTGTGATCCAAGCTATACAAAGACTACAGATCATACAAGGGAATATATTCCAATTCTGATGTACGGAAAGAATATAAAACCTGTTAATGTAGGAACGAGAACTACTTTTGCAGATATAGCTGCAACAGTACTTGATAAATTTAATATTGAAAATGATATTCCTGGTAAGTCAATGCTTTAAAAATAATTGTCAACTTTCTAAAAAATAAAGTTGACAATAGCCTCTAATCACATTATAGTAATAGTTGTTTCGCGAAATAAAATACTATATGATTAGAGGCTAAATTTTTATGAGAAATTCAAATAATAAGATTCAGAGAATTTGTTACATTGCTGTATTTACAGCAGTTATATGTGTAGTATCACAGCTTCCTGGAATACCGCTTCCTGGAGGAGTTCCAATGACATTACAGACACTTATTATACCACTTGCAGGAATTGTACTTGGAACTGTTGATGGATTGATTGCAACACTTTTATATGTTCTTTTGGGAATGATTGGTCTTCCGGTTTTTTCCGGTTTTAGCGGAGGACTTGGCGTAATACTTGGAGCTACAGGTGGATTTATTATTTCTTTTCCTCTTATGCCTTTATTTGCCGGCTTGGGAGAGAAACTTGGAACTAAAACAGATTCTAAAACCTTGTATTTTGTTTCATTATATTGCGGGTTAACAATAGGTGCTGTTCTGAATTATGTAGTTGGAACACTTTGGTTTGCAGGTATATATCTTGGAGCAATAAATGGTGAGAATATTTTGGCAGGTTTTACAGCATGTGTTCTTCCATTTATTCCGACAGCAATCATTAAAATTGTTCTCTGTGGTGTTGTAGGAGTAGCAATTAAAAAGAGTCTTAGAAGAGCTGGTTTACTGGCATGGGCGTAAATGATAATGTTATAAAGCTAAGGCCACATCATCTATTGTGTACTCAGGGGTACAGTGGAAAAGGCTATAGCGAAGGTTTTGTAGATAATATGAGTACTGTTGTTGACAGGCTTCGTAATGGTAATGATGAAATTCAGATTGTTTTTAATACAGATAATATCTGCAGATCCTGTCCTGAAAAACTTGGTGAAAATCTTTGTAAGTCTCAGGAAAAGGTATTAAGATATGACAGCAAGGTTGTGAAGTACTTTGGTATAGAAGAAAAGAATTATCATTATAGAGAGATAATAAAAGAAATAGATAGCAAAATGACAGGTGAAATGATGGATGATATTTGTGGAGATTGCGGCTGGTATCCCATTAGTGCCTGCAAGAGAAATATAGTAAAAAACTCTGATTTAGAATCAGAATAACAAATGAGGGGTGTGAATGCATCCCTCATTTTTGTTATAAGAAAATAAAATCAGCAGGTTTGCCTTAAAAGAAATAGACTAGTATAATAAAAAAGCTGATAAATAGTATTAGAAAGAGGATTTTATGAAGTTATATTTTACACGCCATGGGCAAACTATCTGGAACGTAGAAAATAAGATTTGTGGTGCAACTGATATTGCCCTTACAGATTTAGGCAGACAGCAGGCTAATGAACTTGCAGAAAAAATAAAGTCTGAAAATATACATATTGATAAGATTTTGTATTCCCCACTTATAAGAGCTAAGGATACAGCACTTATAGTTGCGGAAAAGACCGGTATTCCTGCGCAGGAAGAGGTCAGACTAACTGAACAGAATTTTGGAAAATATGAATCTACACCAAGAAATGGAGCAGAGTTTCAGGAAGCAAAAAGAAGTTTTATAAATCATTTTGAATCAGGAGAAACAATGCTGCATCTGGCACAGCGAATTTATAATTTGCTTGATGAGGTTATAGCAGATAAAGATAATACCTATCTTTTGGTTGCTCATAATGGAATAGCAAGAGTGGTCCAGAGTTATTTTAATGATATGACAAATGAAGAGTATTCAGCTTTTGGAATCAGAAACTGTCAGCTTGTGGAATTTGATATTTGATTTTATAGAAAAGGATTAAGACCAGAATAATCAGATTAGCTGATTTTAATATATTAATTTGAATATTTAGTTTTAAAAAGGAGAAATGATATGCCTTGTACAACAATTTTAGCAGGAAAAAATGCAACCTTTGATGGTTCTACTTTTATGGCGAGAAATGAGGATTCACCATCTAAGGTTTTTACACCTAAGAAATTTATAGTAGTGAGTGAGAAGGAGCAGCCACGTCATTATAAGGCTGTTTTATCAAAGTTTGAGATGGATCTTCCTGATAATCCACTTCGTTATACCGCTGTACCAAATTCAAATCCAAAGGAAGGAATCTGGGGAGAAGCTGGAATTAATAGTCTCAATGTTGCAATGTCAGAAACAGAGACAATCACATCTAATGCCAGAGTTCAAATGGCAGATCCATGCCTTGAAAAGGAAGGTATTGGAGAAGAGGATATGCTTACAATAGTTCTTCCTTATATCAAGAGTGCAAGAGAAGGTGTAGAGCGTCTTGGTAGTCTTATAGAAGAATATGGCACTTATGAGATGAATGGAATTGGTTTCCAGGATGTAAATGAAGTATGGTGGTTTGAAACAATCGGAGGACATCACTGGATTGCAAAGAGAGTTCCGGATGACAGCTATGTTGTAATGCCTAATCAGCTTGGAATTGACAGCTTTGACTTTGAGGATGCTCTTAAAGGGAAAGCAGAGAATCATATGTGTAGCAAGGATATGATTGATTTTATTAATGATAATAATCTTGATCTTTCCCAAGATGGTTCTATGACAGATTTTGATGTAAGGGCAGCTTTTGGTAGCCATGATGATTCTGATCATGTATACAACACGCCACGTGCATGGTTTATGGGAAGATATCTTAATCCGACAACTTATAAGTGGGATGGAGCAGATGCTGACTATACTCCAGAGTCAGATAATATTCCATGGAGCTTTGTTCCGGAACACAAAATTACAGTAGAAGATGTGAAGTATGTTCTTTCTGCCTATTATCAGGGAACAGACTATGATCCATATAGTAAGCATAATAATGCTGAAAAAAGAGGAATGTATAGGCCAATTGGTATAAGTAGAAACAATTTCCTTGCACTTACTCAGCTTCGTCCTGGAAAGCCAAAGGAAACAATGGCTATTCAGTGGATAGCAATGGGATCTAATGCCTTTAATGCATTTGTTCCTTTTTATGCGAATATTAATTCAACACCGGATTACTTTAATAATACGACTGATACTGTAAGCACGGAAAACTTCTATTGGGCAAACAGACTGATAGGTGCACTTGCAGATGCTTATTATCATCAGTGCAGTAACCATATCGAAAGATATCAGAATGCTGTTGCATATAAGTGTGGTTACAGTTTAAATGAAAGTGATAAGGCTGTGGAAGAGATGCTTTCGAAGGCTAAAAAGCCATCTTCAGCAAAAATTTCAGAGAAGCTTGAAAAATATAATCAGAAAGTTGCTGATATAGCAAAGGAAGAAACTGATAAAGTACTCGATAAAGTTTTATATGAAGCAAGCTGTAAAATGAAGAATTCATTTGCCAGATCAGATGCATAAGGATAAGCCATAATTCAAACACTTATATTAAGAAAAGATTTTGTTGTTTAATTGGCTTTCAGCTATTATAATAGAATCTGTTTGTTTTTTTGAGACTTAAAAATTGAGTGCGCCGTTTAATAGCGGAATGTGAATAGGTTGAGGTTTATAATGAGTAATAATACTAATGAAGAAATAAGTAAAAGACGTACATTTGCGATTATTTCACATCCTGATGCAGGTAAAACAACACTTACTGAGAAATTCCTTCTTTATGGTGGAGCAATAAACATGGCTGGTAGCGTTAAAGGTAAGGCTACTGCAAGACATGCTGTTTCAGACTGGATGGAAATAGAAAAGCAGAGAGGTATTTCTGTTACTTCATCTGTTCTTCAGTTTAATTATGATAACTGCTGTGTTAATATTCTCGATACTCCTGGTCACCAGGATTTCTCTGAGGATACATATAGAACACTTATGGCTGCTGATTCAGCTGTCATGGTAATAGATGCATCAAAGGGTGTTGAGGCTCAGACAAGAAAGCTTTTCAAGGTTTGTACAATGAGACATATCCCTATTTTTACATTTATTAATAAGATGGACAGGGATGCAATGGATACCTTTGATCTTCTTGATGATATTGAAAATAATCTTGGCATAGCTACATGCCCTGTAAACTGGCCAATAGGTTCAGGTAAGAATTTTAAAGGTATATATGACAGACATAATGATTATATTGTTACATATGCTGACACTTTAAAGGGTACAAAAGAAGGTACTGAAAATCATATAAAGCTTGATGATAAGGCGCAGATTGATGAAAACATTGGTGATGAGGCCTTTGAAAAGCTTCAGGGAGAAATTGAACTTCTTGATGGCGCAGGAGCAGAATTTGATCTCGATGCTGTTAGAAAGGGAGAGCTTACACCAGTATTTTTTGGATCTGCTCTTCAGAATTTCGGTGTTGAAATATTCCTTCAGAATTTCCTTAAGATGGCAACTCCTCCTACAGGTCGTGTATCAAGTGAGGGAGATATTGTAGATCCTCAGGAGCATGGATTTACAGCGTTTGTGTTCAAAATTCAGGCAAATATGAACAAAGCGCACAGGGACAGAGTTGCATTTATGCGTATTTGTTCAGGCAGATATGACGCAAGCGAAGAAGTTAAGCATGTTCAAAGTGGTAAGGTTATGAGACTTTCTCAGCCACAGCAGCTTATGGCAGATGAGCGTAAGATTTTATCTGAGGCATACGCGGGAGATATTATGGGTGTATTTGATCCGGGTATATTCTCTATTGGAGATACTGTTTGTATGCCTAAGGATACTGTTAAGTATGAAGGCATACCAACCTTTGCTCCTGAACATTTTGCGAGAGTGCGTCAGGTAGATACAATGAAACGTAAGCAGTTTGTAAAAGGAATTACACAGATTGCTCAGGAAGGTGCCATTCAGATATTCCAGGAATATAACATGGGAATGGAAGAAATAATAGTAGGTGTTGTAGGCGTACTTCAGTTTGATGTTCTTAAATTCAGACTTGAAAGCGAGTATGGAGTAGAAATCAGACTTGAAAATCTTCCATATGAACACATCAGATGGGTTGAAAATGAGGATGTTGATATGTCAACACTCGTTGGAACATCTGATATGAAGAAGATAAAAGATATGAATGACAGACCACTACTTCTGTTTATTAACGAGTGGAGTGTCGGAATGACAATGGATAGAAATAAAGGACTTGTTTTATCTGAGTTTAGAAAGAATTAATTATTCTTTTTAATGGGGAAAAATATGAGAAAAAATAGATTCTTCGAAGTTATCACTCTAACACTTATATTATGTGTATCTTTGTGTGGATGTTCTTTGATAAATGATATAGCCGGTACAGGTGGAGACAGTTCAAATGTTTCAGATTCAGAAAGCTCTATGGATCAGGCTTTTGATGACAGAATTGAGAAAATCAGAGAAGAAGCAGAAATGGGAAGTACTGAAATAACTGATGAAGTATTATCAGATGCTGCCACAGAAGATAGTGGAACCGGATGGGTGTCTGATGATTTGGAACCGGATATAGCAGAAAGTGATTATTCAGCTACCGAAGCGTCTGTTTCTGATGAAGCTTTGACAGGTGACAGTCAGCCGTTTTATGAAAATTCTTCTGAAGTTTCTACGGAGGAGGAACAGACTACTTTTGTCACAAATGGTTCCGATACAAATATAAATGTTGCAGATACTGATATAGAACTTGTAAGACAGCAAATGGATGGATTGTATGCATATGAGCATTTGACAGAAGAAGGACAGATTATCTATGCTCAGGTATATCTTGCACTTACCTGTTTTTATCAAAAGGTTTATGTTTCTACACTAAGGGAAGATGATTTGGATTATGTTTTTAAATATGTATTAATAGATCATCCTGAGATTTTTTACACAAGTGGATATTCAGTAAATAAAATATCAGTAAATGGAACACTTCAGGAACTTAGAATTTCTCCGACATTTACCTACGACATGGAAGAAGTAAATAAAAGATACGCTCTTATAGATGAATATGAAGAAACCTGCTTTGCAGGAATCCCTTCTGATGCTGATGAATATACCAAGGTTAAGTATATTTATGATTATATAGTAAATAATACAGAATATTCTATTGGAGCTACTGATAATCAGAATATTTGCTCTGTTTTTATGTATGGTAAATCTGTATGTAACGGATATGCCAAGGCAACGCAGTATCTGTTAAATGATCTTGGAATAGAGTGCGTTTTTGTAGATGGTAAAGCAAATGCTGGTGGAAGTGTTGGAAATCATGCATGGAATTTTGTAAAGGTGGATGGACAGTATTATTATCTGGATTCAACCTGGGGAGATGCTTCATTCCAGGATAAATCTGGTGAGAATGCTGATCTTAAGATTACAAATTATTCATATTTGTGCTGCACTACTGAAGATATTTCAAAGACACATGTGTTTAATGATACATTGCCACTTCCTGAGTGTAACAGTATGGATGCTAATTATTATGTTAGAGAGGGGCTGTATTTTACAAGCTCTGATATGAATAAAGTTGCAGAACTATTTGATAAATGTTATGAAAATGGAAGCGATAATGTAACAATTAAGTGCAGTTCATCTGATGTGTATACTAATTTGTCATATATGCTTTTTACAGACAAACAAGTCTTTAATTACTTAAGAGGAACGGGCGAATCAGTGTCTTACACAACTATTGACAGCCAGAATCTTATTATTATCTGGTTGTGATAGAGCTCTTTATATAAAACTAGTAAGCATTTAAAAATAATATGCAAATTGTATAAAATATTGTATAATTATAATGTTATTGTGTTCATATATCATTTTTTGCCGGATACTGTTATTTACATGGGCTTATTATAGTGGCAAAAAGTGATCTTATATAAAGTTATCCATACAGGAGGTCACTTATGGAAAATTTAAATGAAATTAGTTCAATTAAGATTGCAGATGATGTAGTTGCCAGAATAGCAGCTCTTGCGGCAACTGAAATTGATGGCGTTTCAGCTCTTGCAGGTAACTATACACCTGATAAGATTGAGAAGGTAAGTAGAAGAAATATAGGAAAAGGTTCTAAAGTTCAGGTCACTGATGGTAAGGTTAAAGTTGATCTTTCTCTTATCATGGATTATGGATATAATATTCCAGCTACATGTAAAAAGGCACAGAACCGAGTACAAAATGCTATTGAAAATATGACCGGGTTATCAGTAACTGACGTCAATATCAGAATAGCAGGAATTAAAGCGATAGAGGCGTAATTATTTATGAACAGGTCAGAATTAAGAGAACAGGTATTTAAACTGTTATTTAGAGTTGAATTCAATTCTATGGAAGAAATGGCAGAACAGGAAGAACTTTTTGTTACAGCAAGTGAGGAACTTGGTAAGACAAAGGACGCTGATTATGTCAGAGATAAATATGAAAAGGTTGCAGAAAAGCTTCCTGAAATAGATGCAATGATAAATGAACAGACAGTTGGCTGGGATACCGGAAGAATTGCAAAGGTAGAACTTGCCATACTGCGTCTTGCAATATATGAGATTAAATTTGATGAAACCGTTCCTACAGGAGTTGCTATTAATGAGGCTGTAGAGCTTGCAAAGAAATTCGGTCAGGATGGTTCGGCATCATTTGTAAATGGAGTATTGGCTAAATTTGCGTAATGTATATACAGTTGCTCAGGTAAATGCATATATAAAAAACATGTTTGCTCAGGACTTCCTTCTTAAGTCACTTACAGTTAAGGGAGAACTGAGCAATATTAAGTATCATTCTTCAGGACACATATATTTTACTCTCAAGGATAAGGGAGCTGCTATTTCATGCGTTATGTTCAGAAGCGATGCAGCTAAAATGACTTTTAAGATGGTTGAAGGTCAGCAGGTTAATATAAGTGGGACAATTGATGTTTACGAGCGAGATGGCAAATATCAGATGTATGCAAGAAGAGTTGAACTTGATGGTGCAGGACAGCTATATGAGAAATTTGAGCAGCTAAAACATAAGCTCGAAGAACAGGGGATGTTTGCTCAGGAATATAAGCGAGCTATTCCCAAATATATAAAAACACTTGGAGTTGTTACAGCTCCGACAGGAGCAGCGGTCAGAGATATTATCAATATCAGCACGCGGCGTAATCCTTATGTACAAATAATTCTTTACCCTGCCATTGTGCAAGGTGATCAGGCCGCTGAAAGTATAGTCAGAGGCATTAAGTCTTTGTCTGATATGGCTGTAGATGTGATCATTGTTGGACGAGGTGGAGGTTCAATAGAAGATTTATGGGCATTTAACGAAGAAATAGTTGCTGAGGCTATTTTTGATAGTCCAATTCCAATAATTTCCGCTGTAGGACATGAAACTGATACAACAATTTCAGATTATGTTTCGGATATGAGAGCACCTACTCCTTCTGCGGCAGCAGAACTGGCTGTATATGAATATAGAAGACTTGCTGAGGATATTAGTGATTATAAGAATACGCTGCTTAGACTTATAAACAGGCAGACTGACAGGTTCAGTGAGAAGGCTGATGCTTATGCAAAACAGCTAAAGCTGCTTAGCCCGGAGGGAAGAATAAGGGATAAGAGAATGAAGTCATTATCTTATCTGGATATGCTTACGGGAGCTATGAATAATAAGCTTACGGCAAACCGGCACAGGCTTGAAATTGACATTGAACGTATGAAAAGGTTATCACCACTTGAAAAGCTAAATTCCGGTTTTTCATATGTTTCTAATGAAGAAGGGAAAAATATCAAAAAGATAGCTGATGTTAATCCTGGAGATATGATTAATGTATATGTTAGTGATGGAAGCTTCAAAGCAAGTGTCACCAGCATAGAGGACAGAGAAAATACAGAGGAATAAATAATGGCTTTAGATAAAAAAGAAGAGATGTCTATAGAGCAGGCATTTGGAGAAATAGAGAAAAAAATTAATAGTCTTCAGAATGATGAGGTTTCACTTGAAGATTCTTTCAAGTTGTATAAAGAGGGAATGGATTTACTGAAATATGCTGATGAAGCTATAGACAAGGTGGAAAAACAGGTCCAGAAGATAACCGCTGATGGTAATCTGGAAACATTTGAATGATGGGTGAAGGAATATGGCAGAGTTTAAATCAGAATTAGAATCAAAGATTGTTGAAGTTGAAAACGTAATAAAAAAGTTTTTGCCAGAGGAAGAGGGGTATCAGAAAACTGTACTCGAAGCAATGAATTACAGTATGCTTGCAGGTGGTAAGAGACTGAGACCTCTTATGATGCTTGAAAGCTTTAAAATGTCTGGCGGTACTGATACTTCAGTTGTAGAACCATTTATGGCAGCAATTGAAATGATACATAATTATTCACTCGTTCATGATGACTTACCAGCCATGGATAACGATGATTATAGAAGAGGCAGAAAAACTACTCATAAGGTATATGGAGCAGGGATGGCTACACTTGCAGGGGATGGACTTCTTAATTATGCATTTGAAACAGCTATGAAATCTTTTGATGTTTCTTCTGTTGATGAACATAGAGTTATAAAAGCTCTTAGAATACTTGCCCAAAAAGCCGGAATATATGGAATGGTTGGCGGACAGTGTGCAGATATTGTTGCAGAAGGGAAAAACAGTTCTTCTGAAGAAGAAATAATTTTTATTCATGAGCATAAAACAGCAGCAATGATTGAAAGTAGTCTTATGATTGGAGCTGTTCTTGCAGGAGCGGATGACGAAACTGTAAAAAAGCTTGAGAAGACTGGAAGCAATGTTGGAATAGCATTCCAGATACAGGATGATATTCTTGATGTAATAGGTGATGAAGAAAAACTAGGTAAACCGGTCGGTTCGGATGAGAAAAATGAAAAGACAACATATGTCCGTCTTCATGGCGTTGATAACTCTTCTGAAGAGGTTAGAAGGTTATCAGAAGAGGCACTTGAAATAATTAAGTCTGTTTCATCAAATAGCGGTTTTATGTGTGAACTTGTTGAATCACTTATTTCAAGGGACAGATAAATACATTTATTTGTTATTTATCATTTTAGATAAAAGAGGTTTTTAAATGCTGCTTGATAAAATTCAAAAAACCGGGGATATAAAGAATATTCCTGAAAGTCAATATAAGGATCTTGCTAGTGAGATCAGAGAGTTTCTTATCACAAAATTAAGTGTAACAGGTGGACATCTTGCATCAAATCTGGGAACAGTAGAATTGACAATGGCGCTTCATTTAGCACTTAATCTTCCTAAGGATAAGATAGTATGGGATGTTGGACATCAGTGTTATACACATAAAATATTGACAGGAAGAAAAGATAAATTTGATACATTAAGACAGTTTGGCGGAATCAGTGGATTTCCAAAACGAGGTGAGAGTGATTGTGACTGTTTTGATACAGGCCATAGTTCTACATCTATTTCTGCAGGTCTTGGTATGGTAAAGGCCAGAGATATTGCAGGAGAAAATTATACGGTTGTATCTGTTATCGGAGACGGATCACTGTCTGGTGGTCTTGCCTATGAAGCTCTAAACAATGCTGCGAAGCTTGAAACAAATTTTATAATTATTCTTAATGATAATGATATGTCCATTTCAGAGAGTGTTGGAGGTATGTCCAAATATCTGAATAATGTAAGAACTGCAGAAGGGTATCTGAATCTAAAAGCAGATGTTTATAAGCAGATAAGAGATTCACAGCCAAAGGTTGTAAATGGTATCAGAAAAGTCAAGAATAGCTTTAAGCAGTTTTTTGTTCCAGGAATGGTATTTGAAAATCTTGGAATTACTTATCTTGGACCGGTTGATGGCCATGACACAAAGGCACTTGTAAAGGCTATTAAAGAGGCTAAGCGTGTCAAAAAAGCAGTAATGATTCATGTTCATACAAGTAAAGGTAAGGGATATGAGCCTGCAGAAAAGCATCCTGCAAGATTTCATGGTACTGAACCTTTCTTTATAGAAAATGGAATTCCAAGAAATGCCAAGACTACAGCTAACTGGCAGGATGTATTTAGTACCTGTATGTGTAAGCTCGGTGAGAGAAATAAGAAAGTTGTGGCTATAACAGCTGCCATGGCTGAAGGGACAGGACTTAAGAGATTTAGAAATATATATCCGGACAGATTTGTAGATGCCGGTATTGCTGAAGAGCATGCAGTAACATTTGCAGCAGGACTTGCTATCAGCGGATGCAGACCTATATTTGCGGTTTATTCATCTTTTTTGCAAAGAGCATATGATCAGATTCTTGAGGATGTGTGTCTTCAGAATCTCCCTGTCGTATTTGCAATAGACAGAGCAGGACTTGTTGGTAGTGATGGTGAAACACATCAGGGTATATTTGATTTATCTTATCTTCTTAGTATGCCTAATATGCATGTACTTGCTCCTAAAAACAAATGGGAACTATCAGATATGCTTAAATTTGCTGTTAATGTGGACGGACCTGTTGCAATAAGATATCCAAGAGGACATGCATATTCAGGTCTGGAAGATCATAGAGCAGAAATTGAGATGGGCAAATCTGAAGTGATTTATGAAGAAAAAGACATTCTTTTATTTGCTCTTGGAAGTATGGTTGAAACAGGTGAAGAGGTTAGAAAACTTCTGATTGATAAAGGATATAACTGTACTTTGGTTAATGCAAGATTTGCAAAACCGATAGACGAGGAATATCTAAAGAAGGCTGTAAAGAATCATAAGCTTATAGTTACGATGGAAGAAAATGTGTGTGTGGGTGGATTTGGAGAACGCGTAAGAAGTTATATTGATGAACTTAAAACTGATAGCGAGGTACTTACTATTGCTATTCCTGATCAGTTTGTAACCCATGGAAGCGTTCCGCAGCTTAAAAAGATGCTTGGTATTGATGCAGAATCAATAACCCAAAAGGTTATTGAAAGATATAAATGTTTTATGTAAAGGAAGATATGTATGTCAAAAGAAAGACTTGATGTCATATTGGTTTCAAGAGGACTTGCCGCATCTCGTGAAAAGGCCAAGGCAGTAATTATGGCAGGAGATGTTTTTGTAAATGGACAAAGGGAAGATAAACCCGGCACAGCATTTGATGAAACGAAAATTAAGACTCTTGAAGTAAAGGGAGCTCAGCTACCATATGTAAGCAGAGGGGGGCTGAAGCTTGAAAAGGCTGTAAAGAACTTTGATTTTAGTCTTGAAGGTCTGATATGTATGGATATCGGTGCATCAACCGGTGGATTTACTGATTGTATGCTTCAGAATGGAGCAGTTAAAGTATATTCGGTTGATGTCGGACATGGACAGCTTGATTGGAAGCTTAGAAGTGATTCAAGAGTTGTCTGTATGGAAAAGACAAATTTCAGATATATGGTAAGAGATGATATTGAGGATGATCTTGATTTTGCATCCTGTGATGTATCTTTTATTTCTCTTACCAAAATTCTTATTCCTGCAAGAAAACTTCTTAAGGATAATGGACAGATGGTTTGTCTTATTAAGCCGCAGTTTGAAGCAGGAAAAGAAAAGGTTGGAAAAAAGGGCGTAGTTAGAGAAAAATCAGTACACGAAGAAGTAATTCATAAAATAATGGATTATGCTGATATAGTGGGTTTTGATATTTTGCACCTTGATTTTAGTCCGATTAAGGGACCTGAAGGAAATATCGAGTATCTTATACATATTAGAAAAAATGGTGATAGAAATAACGAAGTAGCTGAAATAACAGAAGTAGACAGTAATCATAAAATTAATTCCATGGAAGAGGAAAAACAGGGATATTCCTGGAGCCAGGAAAATATAAAGCTTATTGAAGAAACTGTTTTAAAGGCTCACGGAGAATTATAAAGGATTGGGGGAAACATCCTTTGAGACATTTTTTTATTTATACTAACAAATGCAAAGACAGAGAGCTTAAAGAAACCTATAAGATTAAGGCATATCTTGAAAGACATGGAAAAATATGTTCTGTAGCAGAATACAATCCTGATACAGTTTTGTCCGAGGTTTCCGGAGCTTCATATACTTGTGATATTCCAGAGGGTGTTGATTGTTGTATTGTTCTTGGGGGCGATGGAACAATGCTTCAGGCTGCAAGAAACGTTATGGGAAGAGAAATACCTCTTCTTGGAGTTAATCTGGGAACACTTGGTTACCTTGCAGAAGTTGAAAAAAATGGAATAGATGATGCACTTAATCAGCTTATAGCAGGTAAATACGATATTGTTGACAGAATGATGTTGTATGGTGAATCAAGTACAGGTGAGCATGGTTTTGCACTTAATGATATAGTTCTTGCCAGATGCTCATCGCTTCAGGTTATGAACTTCAATATATTTGTAAATGGTATGTATCTTAATAACTATCGTGCAGATGGTATTATTTTGTGCACACCGACAGGATCCACTGCATATAATATGTCTGCCGGTGGACCTATTGTAGAGCCGTCAGCCAAAATGATACTGCTTACACCAATCTGTCCGCATACGTTCAATTCAAGAACTATTGTTTTATCAGCGGATGATACTATTACAGTAGAGCTTGGTGAAGGAAAGGCTGGAAGTATTCTTCAGGCAGAAGCCAGTCTTGACGGAACTCAGAGTATATCACTAAAAACAGGTGATAAGATAAATATTAAAAGGGCTGATCAGGTAACCAGGATATGCAGACTTAAATCTGTTAGTTTTCTTGAGGTACTGCATAATAAGCTTGTTTAATGTATGTGGATTTTATCAGGGGGTAAAAAATGAAAAAAAACAGGCATGACAAAATTATAGAAATTATAGAAAATAATGATATTGAAACCCAGGAAACTCTTGCAGAGATGCTTGGAATTGCCGGATATGATGTTACTCAGGCAACAGTTTCAAGAGATATAAGAGAACTGGGACTTACTAAGATGACTACTCCGGAGGGACATCAGAAGTATGTTGTGACCAGACAGACTGATGATCACCTGAAGGATAAATATATACATGTGCTTAAGGCGGGATACGTAAGCATGGACAGAGCCCAGAATATTCTGGTAATGAAGACAGTATCGGGAATGGCAATGGCTGTTGCAGCTGCTCTTGATGCTCTTAAATTTAAAGAAATTGTAGGATGCATAGCAGGTGACGATACTATTATGGCAGCTATAAGAACAGATGAAGATACTCTTATAGTTATGGATAAAATTCGTTCCATGCTCGAGTAAGTAAATCTGTAAAAAACGGATTACTTAGAAAGGGATGAAATGCTATATAGTTTACATGTGAAAAATCTAGCTCTTATTGAAGAGCAGGAAATAGAATTTGGAAATGGCCTAAATATTATGACAGGTGAAACAGGTGCTGGTAAATCTGTAATTATTGGATCTGTAAACCTGGCTCTTGGTGCAAAGGCTGATAAGGACATGATAAGAACAGGTGCAGATTATGCACTTATTGAACTTACTTTTGGGATTGATAATGAACGCCAGAAAAAGGCTATTGAAGAAATGGATATTCCAATTGAAGAGGATGGAAGTCTTACACTCACCAGGAAGATTATGCCAGGTAGAAGTGTATGTAAGGCTGGTGGAGAAGTTGTAACTGTAAGTCAGCTTAGAACTTTATCTAATATACTTATCAATATTCATGGACAAAACGATCATCAGGAACTTTTACATAAAGAAAAGCATCTGGAAATACTTGATGATTATTCAGGTAAAGAAGCCGCAGATATTAAAGATGAACTTAAAGAAAAGTATCATGAATACAAGGCTCTTTTAAAAAAGTATGATGAGACAGATATTGATGAGTCTCAAAGACTTAGAGAGCAGGAACTGATTTCGTACGAAGTAAATGAGATAGAGGAAGCAAATCTGGTTTCCGGTGAAGACGAAGAGTTAGAGAATAAATATAAAAAGATGGTTAATGGCCAAAAGATATCGCAGGCTGTTGGTATTTGCAGTAAACTTTTTGGCAATGACTCTGATCAGGATAATATTGCAGATATGGTGGGAAAGGCGCTTAGAGAATTATCTTCAGTTTCAGATTATGATGATAAAGTCTCACAGCTGACAGACCAGCTTTCTGATATAGATAGCCTTATTTCAGAAATCAGACATGAGTTTGCTGTGTATCTTGACGATCTCGAATTCGATGATGAAGATTTTCGCAATACCGAAGACAGACTTAATGTTATAAATCATTTAAAGGATAAATTTGGACAGAGTATTGATGCAATACTTGAGTATCATGATAAACAGTCAAAGAAGCTTGAAGAACTTCAGGATCTTGAGGCTCATCGAAATAAGTTAAAGGCTGAGATTGACAGTACCAAAAATGAAATTTTAGACCTTTGCAGAAAGCTTTCAAATGTAAGAAAGCAGAATGCTGCAGTTCTTTCAAAGCTTTTAAAGGAAGCGCTTGTTTCACTTAATTTCATAGATGTTCAGTTTGAAATAAAGGTTGAACCAGATGAGGAGAAGTTTGGAAGTGGTGGATTTGATGATGTTAATTTCATGATATCCACTAACCCTGGAGAAAGCATGAGACCAATCAATCAGGTAGCAAGTGGTGGTGAATTATCAAGAATAATGCTTGGTCTAAAGACTGTAATAGCAGAAAAGGATGATATCGCAACGCTTATATTTGATGAGATTGATACAGGTATTTCTGGAAAGACAGCATGGAAGGTTTCTGAGCTTTTGGGAGTTCTTGCAGATTCTCACCAGATAATCTGTATTACGCATTTACCTCAGATTGCAGCTATGGCAGACAATCATTTTGTTATAGAAAAAGAGCTCTCTGGAAACAGAACCGTAACCAGAATAAGTCCTGTAAAAGATGAAGAAAGTATTTCCGAGCTTGCGAGACTTCTTGGTACAGATGATCTTACAGAAAAGGTATTGGAAAATGCAAGGGAAATGAAGAAAATGGCTGCAGACACCAAGAAGAATGCTAAGGGAAAGAAGGGTGATCTTAAATGACAATAGATAATGATGATCTTTTGAATAGTATAATGGAAAGTCTTGGCAGAATAGACCTTATTAAGCTTGAGGATATTCCTAATATAGATTTGTATATGGATCAGCTCACAACATTTATGGAGGACAGGCTTAGAAGGACAACCAGATATCCTCTGGATGATAAGATCCTTACAAAAACCATGATAAATAATTATGCAAAAAATGATTTGCTTCCGCCTCCAGTGCGTAAGAAGTATTCTAAAGATCATATTATTTTGCTCATTTTTATTTATTATTATAAAAACATACTGTCAATTAATGACATACAGACTCTTCTTGGACCTATAAAGGAAAGGTTTCATATAAGTGATACTGAAGAACTTACTTTAAGTGACATTTATAAGGTTATCTATGAGATGGAAGATACTGAACTTGAGGATGTCAAACAGGATATTCTTGATAAATATGAAAAATCAACTCAGATGTTTGAGGATGTGTCTGAGGAACAAAGATCAAAAATGCAGACGTTTAGCTTTATATCACTTCTTGCATATGATGTATATGTAAAAAAGCTGATCATTGAGAAAATGCTGGATAATTTTGAAGGTCTTGCACCTGACAGAAAAACAAAGGCTAAAAAAGAAAAAAGAAATAAGGATATTTAAGTAATAATGGGAATATATGATACGCTGAATACTGAGCAGAAGAAGGCTGTGCTACAGACAGACGGACCAGTCCTCATACTTGCCGGAGCAGGTTCTGGAAAGACAAGAGTACTTACTCACAGAGTGGCTTTCCTTATAGATGAATGTGGAGTTAATCCATGGAATATTATGGCAATTACTTTCACTAATAAAGCTGCAGGTGAAATGAGAGAGCGAGTTGATAAGATAGTTGGATTTGGAGCAGAAAGCATCTGGGTAGCAACATTTCATTCAACCTGTGTGAGAATACTTCGAAGATATGCTGACAGGCTTGGATATAAGAATAATTTTACTATCTATGATACAGATGATTCAAAGAGTCTTATGAAAGATATCTGCAAGAAATATCAGCTTGAAACAGTAAGACTTAAAATGAAACGAATTATGAGTACTATTTCTTCCTGTAAAGATAATCTGGTAACACCGGATGAATATTACCTTGCAAATGGAGGAGACTCTGAAAAGCTTAAAATTTCAAAGGCTTATACAGAATATCAGAATGCATTAAAAAATAATAATGCAATGGATTTTGATGATCTTATATTTAATACTGTAATGTTATTTAAAAAGAATCAGGATGTGCTTGAGAGTTATCAGGAACGTTTTAAATATATTATGGTGGATGAGTATCAGGATACAAATAATGCTCAGTTTGAACTTATAAGACTTCTTGCAGATAAATATAAAAATCTTTGTGTAGTTGGTGATGATGATCAGTCTATTTACAGATTTAGAGGCGCCAATATAAGAAATATTCTTGATTTTGAAAAAGTATATAAGGATGCTGAAGTTATCAAGCTTGAGCAGAATTACAGATCAACACAGAATATTCTTGATGCTGCAAACTCTGTTATAAAGAACAATTTTGGACGTAAGGATAAAGCTCTTTGGACAGATGAGGGAAAGGGAGATAAGGTTCGCCTTTGCGAATTTGATCAGGCTCCTGATGAAGCGTCTTTTATTGCTGATGATATCGGAAAGCTTCATAGAAATGGAAAAATAAAGTACAAGGATGTTGCGGTTTTATATAGAACTAATGCTCAGTCCAGACTTATAGAAGAAAAATTTGTTTTAAACGGAATACCATATGACCTGGTTGGTGGAACTAATTTCTATTCACGAAGAGAAATTAAAGACCTTTTATGCTATTTAAAAACAATAGACAATGCAGTTGATGATCTTGCAGTCAGAAGAATCATAAATGTTCCAAGAAGAGGCATAGGACAGACTACAATAAATAATGTACAGGAATATGCGGATGAGAGACAGATAAGTTTTTATGATGCTCTGTGCGAGGTTGATAATATAGTAAGTGTGACAAGGGCAACTACAAAGCTAAAGGATTTTGTGGTAATGATAAGGGCTTTTAGAGCTAAAGAAAAAGAGATGTCTTTGTCTGATCTGCTAAAGGATATTATAGTAACCACTAATTATATTGATTATATTAAAGCTGAAACTGAAGATGATGAGAGTGGTGACAATGACAGAGTTCAAAATATCGATGAACTTGTAAGTAAACTTGCAGCATATGAAGAAAGCACAGATGATCCTTCACTTTCAGGATTCCTTGAAGAAGTTGCTCTTGTAGCGGATATCGATAATGTAAGTGAGGATGATGATAAGGTCCTTCTTATGACACTACATAGTGCAAAGGGGCTTGAATTTGAACATGTCTATCTTGCAGGTATGGAGGATGGAGTATTTCCAAGCTATATGTCTATAGAGGCAGAGGATTATGACCCCGAAGCAATAGAGGAAGAGCGTCGTCTTGCATATGTTGGTATTACAAGAGCCAAAAAGGAGCTTACACTTACAAGAGCAAAGAGAAGAATGGTAAGAGGAGAATTTCAGTCTAATCCACTTAGCAGATTTGTAAGAGAAATTCCAGGAAATCTTTTAGAAAGATCAGCTACAGAGTCTGCACCAAGCTTTCTTTTTGATGATGGCGATTCTATAGATGAGTTTGATGATATCGATCTTTCAAGCGGAAATATGTATAGAAGAAGTACAACAGCTTCATCTTCTTATAGTACTGGTTATAACGGCTATGATAAACCAGGCAGAGAGCCTATGTATCAGGCTAAGGGAAGTAGTATATATGGGATTGGAAAGCCTAAGGAAACAGGTGATTCATCTGCGGCTTCATTTGGGACTGGAAGACCAAAAGCCAAGCTTAGACCTGAGCCTAAGAGAGCAGTTCCTGATAAACCATTTATAATGGGAGCTTCGTCAAATCATGCGGCTGCCAGTAAAGGCAAATCACTTGGTCTTCAGAAGGGAATGCCTGCGGCTGCAGGAACAGAACCTGATTATAAAGTTGGAGACAGAGTAAAGCACATAAAATTTGGTGTTGGAACGGTTGTCGGGCTTGAGAAGGAGACCAGGGATTATAAGGTGAGTGTCGAGTTTGATGAATGCGGACCAAAGGTTATGTTTGCTGCTTTTGCAAAGTTAAAAAAGGTTTGATGATAAATAATAAAAATTGTATTTGAGTATAAATATATTTTTATTTAAATGAGCAGAATGAGTTTGTACATAATTGTGTAAAAATATTATTAATTTGTCATATATATTATGTAATTCATATTCATTCATGTTATTATTTTTATAGGTATTTTTATTAGCTTTCGACTATTGTGAATGATTTGCAATAATAATATTTTTTCTGTGAAAGGGGTATGAGCAATGGACGTTAGATCTAAAATTGATGATGTATTGGAACTTACAAGAGTAAATGAGCTTCTTGAGAAAAAAGAAGCTGCAAATGCAAAGAAACCTGCAAATGTTATTTTGTGGATTCTTGCAGTAATTGGTGCAGCAGCTAGTGTAGCAGCTATTTCATATTTTGTATATAAATATATGACACCGGCATTCGAAGACGATTATGACTATGATTATGATGACGACTTTGATGATTTTGATGACTTCGACTTCGATGATGATGATAAGTAAAAATAACTGTTTTTGGTAAACTGGTATATTGCCAGAGGTCTGAAAAACTTATTACTTTGCTTTAAAACGGAGTGGAGTCATATTCGCTCCGTTTTTTTCTGCGCATTATAATATGATTTGGAAAAATGGGGACAAATATATATTATTGAAAGTATGGCGTCAAATGTATTGTTAACTAATAGAACTTTTACCTGGTTGGAGATATTTAAAAGGCATTATGAAGAAAAAAGAGATAATTGAAGGAATAATAAAAAGAGTGGAATTCCCAAATAAGGGAATAATGGAGACAGAGGACGGTTATGTTGTAATAAAAAGTGCTCTTCCCGGACAAAGGGTATCATGTCAGATTCAGAAGGTACATGGTAAAAAGGCAGAGGCCCGTCTTCTTGAAATAATCAGTGAGCCAAACGATGCAAAACAGAGTCCATGCGAACATTTTGGGAAATGTGGTGGTTGTAACTATCTTACAATGCATTATGTAAAAGAGCTTGGTCTTAAGGAACAGCAGGTCAGACATTTGCTTGAACCGGTTCTTGAATCCCAGCCTGTCAGATATACATGGGAAGGCATTAAGACAAGTCCCATAAAGTATGAATACAGAAATAAAATGGAATTTAGTTTTGGTGATGAAGAAATGGGCGGAAAGCTGGCACTTGGAATGCATAAGAGAAACAGCTTTTATGATATTGTAAGTGTTACCGGTTGCCAGATAATAGATGAAGATTATAGAAAAATTCTTAAAGCTTCGCTGGATTATTTTTCTCCTCTTTATGATGAAAAGAAAATCAGTTTTTATCACAGAATGAAACAGGAAGGTTATTTACGACATCTTCTTGTAAGAAAAGCTGTAAAAACCGGAGAAATCCTCATTGATCTTATTACGACAACACAGCTTGATTTTGATCTTGAAGAATATAAAAATGTGCTTCTTGATCTTGAACTTGGCGGAAGAATAGTTGGTATTCTGCATACCAAAAACGATAGTATTGCAGATGCAGTAATTGATCAGGGTACGGAAATATTATATGGACAGGATTTCTTCTATGAAGAGCTTCTTGGACTTAAGTTCAGAATTACTCCTTTTTCATTTTTCCAGACTAACAGTCTTAGTGCAGAAGTTTTGTATCAGACAGTCAGGGATTATATAACTGCATTATATGATCAGGGAGCATTGCATTCAGAAAATAAGGTTCTTTATGATCTATACTGTGGAACGGGTACAATTGCTCAGATACTTTCTCCTGTAGCAGATAAGGTTTATGGGATAGAGATTGTCGAGGAAGCAGTAGAAGCTGCTAAAGAAAATGCTAAGAGAAATAAACTTACAAACTGCGAATTTATTGCAGGTGATGTATTAAAGAAGCTTGATGAAGTTGAAGAAAAGCCAGATCTTATTGTCCTTGATCCTCCAAGAGATGGAATTAATCCAAAGGCATTAAAGAAGATAATTGCCTATGGCGTAGAGCATATGGTTTATGTATCATGCAAACCAACAAGTCTTGTAAGAGATTTAAAAGTTCTTCAGGAGAACGGATACTACGTAAATCGTGCTGTTGCGCTTGATCAGTTCCCTTGGACAAGCCAGGTAGAGACAATCGCATTACTTACTAAAAGCGATAATGCGGAATGAAAAAAGCTTGTTTATAACTAAAAATAATTAAAAATCGTAAAAACTTTTTGACTATTCACGAAATTATGGTATTATAATAATCAGAGTTAAGACAACTATAAACATTCCAATAAATACGTCGGTTTGAGGAGGATGAAAAATGACATATCAGGATATTGTTAAAAAAGTTCAGTCTGCTTACAAAAAAGCTGATGCAAGTAGTATTGCAGATCATGTAGCAATTCAGGTTAACGTTGAGGGTGAAGGTGAAGGCGCTTTTTATGTAGAAGTTGCTGACAAGAAAGTCAATGTAGAGCCATTCGAATATTTTGATCGTGATGCATTGGTATTCGCAAATGCTGAAACAATTATTGCTGTAGCTGAAGGAAAGCTTGATTGCGGAAAAGCATATGAAGAAGGAAAAGTTCGTGTAGAAGGTGATCTTGGAAAGGCAGCAGTTCTTTCTGCTATCGCTCCTAAGGCAG
>JAILEJ010000407.1 GCA_024688095.1 Butyrivibrio sp. | reverse complement strand
GGAGATATGGATAAGGTGCTTGCCAGCTTTGTAATTGCTAATGGTGCTCTTGCAATGGGAAGAAACGTTACTATGTTCTTTACATTCTGGGGACTTACAGCTCTTCGCAAGGAACAAAAGATTACTGTCCCTAAGTCATTTATAGAGAAAATGTTTGGGGCTATGCTTCCAAGGGGAAGTAAGAAGCTTAAACTTTCAAAGATGAATATGGCTGGAATGGGAACAAAGATGATGCGTGGCATTATGAAAGACAAAAATATAGATTCACTTGAAGACATGATGAAAAAGGCAATGGATAACGGTGTTAAGATTATCGCATGTTCAATGAGCATGGATGTTATGGGAATCAAAAAGGAAGAACTTATTGATGGAGTTGAAATCGGAGGCGTTGGAACATATCTTGGAGACGCTGAAAATTCTAATGTTAACCTGTTTATCTAAATCCTTATAATAAAGTGCCTGATATAATATATTAAGTTACTACATATATATGTTACATCTAAATAAATGAATTATAGATAATAATTAAATTTGCTATGTACCCTCCTTGATGTTTTGTCCAATAAAGAGAGTGCATAGCAATTTTTAATTCATTTTATAGGGGAAGTTTTATTATTTGCGTAATCAAGGAATTAAACCTGCTATATCAGATGTATATTATTCCAGGCTGCTTTTATGTACTCTAGTAGGTTCATACTAAAACAAAAGGGTATATATTTGGTAGACGAATAGTATTTATAATATTTTTGGTATCATAGTTGCTTTAAAGTTATAGAGTTTGTTATTATATACAGAAATTATTTCATTGCATAGATTATTGATTTTTATCGAAAAATTAATGAATGAATTGAACCAGGCTCTTGCAACGCATGGAACGTGTTCTGTGGAAAGTCATAATATTATTTGTCTTGGGGGAAGCGGCGTGAAAAAATTAAAAAATATAAAAACATTTTTAAATGCAATATATATTCTTTCAATTGTAATAATCTTATCTGGCTGCGGCCTTAAGGATATGGTTAATACATCCGGAAACGAAAATATAATAGTAACTGAAGAAGCTGATTCTGAAATAAGTGATGAAAAAAGTGTGGAAGCAAGTGTGGAAGTCAGTTCTGAATTAAGCGAAGAGGTTAGCGAAGATGATGAGATGTTAATCGAAGAAGAGAACTCACTGAAAGTAGAAAATACTCAGGAATCTGAAACTACGCAGGAAAAAGTAGAGCAGTCAGATATAGGAAATGAAACAGTTGAGGATAACTCAGATATAGCTGTAACTGAGACTGAATCAGATGAATTAGAAAATGAAGAAACAGAAATAGAAGAAACAAATTCAGAATCCGGAATTCTTACTTCAACAGTTGATATAAATCTTCATGATGTGGATGGAGCGGGTACAAATTATCAGTTTACATATAATGGTGAGACCTTTAGTGCTATTTATACACCTGATAACTGGAAGGTAATAGACTCCTATAAAATTACAAATGCTTCTGACATAACCATAATTTGTCAGGCACTTATAGACATATATCCAGTACATGGAAGTGATCTATCTTCATATAGAACTGCTGATGATATGGCATATGAATGGCTGCAGCATGTGATTGCATATACTATCTTAAAAGATGATGATCCGTTAAAGGCAAATGCCAAAGATGTTGACCTTGATCCAAAGGATCAGAATAAAAGTGCTCAGGAAATATATAAGGACAGAACCGGCAAGGATTTAAATCTTAAGGACTATTTTAACTAGAAAAAAGCATAAAAAACCTCTATCCCTAAGATATTATGGGATAGAGGTCTTTTTAATTAATATGAACCATAAAGTATTTTTGCAAGTTCAGAATTCTTATCAAGCATTATGGTTTTATCTTTACCATTAAGTGATTCCTTAAGAGCATCAAGGCTTCTTGTGTAATTGTAGAAATCGGCTTTGCTTTCATCATTGTAAGCGTCAGAAAGGATTCTCATGTATTCGGCTTCGCCTTCAGCAATGATTACTTCAGCTTGTTTTTCTGCATTAGCTTTAGTTACTGTTACCTGCTTATCAGTTTCGTTTTTGATTTTCTGAGCAGCAGCGGAACCCTGTGCTGTATATCCAGCAGCAATGTTATTTCTTTCTGAAATCATTCTTTCATATACAGCGGATTTGTTGTCATCAGGAAGATCCAAAGCTTTTATTTCGGCTGTCAGAACTTCAATTCCATAGTCACTGATATCTGAATTTGACTCAGTTGTAATGATGCTTGTAAGATTGTCTCCTCTTGCTGCAATTACTTCATCCTGTGTCATACTCGAGATAGTATTTTTGGTTGCGTTATAAACTGCAGCTTCGATTCTTTCTTCTGCTCTTGCTGGTTGAGCTCCAAGTGACTGATAATATTTTTTGGCATTTGTAACACGCCAGATTACATAATCATCTGCAATCATGCTCTTTTTATCCTTGGTGATAACATCACTTGTAGGAATATCATATATTCTGTTTCCATAATAAATAGATGTAGTGTTCTGTATAAATGGAACCTTCAGGTACAGACCGGGAGAATCCTTAATATCGACAATTTTTCCAAACTGCTGAACAATTACATAATTATTGTAGTTTACTGTATATAGTGCATTAAATAGTACTATAACCGCGGCGAAGACGATTAAGCCTATTGCTGTTCTAATTGCAACTTTCTTCATTTTATCTCCAATCTCCATTATTAAATGGACTTATAATCAGTTTTCATCTGTTGTGGCTGCATCAGAATTACTGCTTGTGCTGCTTGAACCTGCTGAAGTAGTATCAGTAGTATTTTCAAAAAAGCTTTCAACAGGATATAAGGTCTGAGTATCACCATCTGTGATAATTACCTTAAGGTCTGGAAGAATTTCTTCCATTGTTTCATAGAACATACGCTTTTTTGTTATAAGTGGATAGAGCTTGTACTGCTCATACATCTGGTTAAATCTTGAAGCCTGTCCTTCGGCCTCTGCAATTCGTGATTCTTTTTCAGCTTCAGCATTTTGTAGAATTCTGTCAGCCTCAGCTTCAGCTTCAGGAAGCTTTTCATTCTGATACTGAAGCGCATTATTCTTGGCTGTATCAGCTCCCTGCTTTGCTGTTTCCACGGCTTTGAAAGCCTGGATTATTTCTTCTGTTGGTGGCTCAGAGTCCTGAACTGTGATATTTACAACCTGAAGACCGATATTATGCTCACTTAACTCTTTTACCATATCTTCTTTGACTTCAGCCTGAATCTGTCCCTTACCGGTTGTCATTGCTTCATCTACTGTGTAATTTACGACGGTAGATCTTATACTTGAAAGAGCGATGTTCTTAAGTATTTCCTCTGGGGAATCTGAATTAAAAAGATATGCAACAGGATCTGAAACCTTGTATTCAAGATAAAAATCAATATCAAGCAGGTTAAAATCAGATGTGATCATTACGCTGTTGCTCTCATCAGCAATGTTCTGACCGGTTTCAGATACTACATATCCTATACCTGTGCCATGAGTTGTAATATCAACGATGTGTACCTGCTGAATAAAAGGAATTTTAAAATAAAGACCTGCTGTATCAGTCCTCGTTACCTTTCCAAACATAGTAACTACAGCATTTTCCTGCTCGGATACGCGATAGAAGCTTGATGAAATTATAGAGAGAGCTGCTATCACGATGGCAACAATAAGGATTATTGCAGGGATATTTTTCTTTTCTTTATAGCGTGGAATATCCCCGTTAT